>DASSOY010000048.1 GCA_035700025.1 Bacillales bacterium
CCTTAAGGATCGTATCCTTATTTTGGTCTCGGCGTGAAATATTATGTATCATACATGTTGGAAGCGAAAGGCTGCAGGAGGTGCCGAGATGAAAATCGAATCGAACAAAAACGCGAAAGTGAAACGATGGAAGAAGCTGCATACGAAAAAAGGGCGAAAAGAAACCGGCCGATTCATGCTTGAAGGTTGGCATTTAATCGAGGAAGCTTTGGCAGCATCGGTGTCGATTGTCGAATTGATTGTTGCCGAAGGCGTGAAACTTCCCGATCATGAAAACATACGGGATCTTCCGCAATACGAGGTTCCTCGGTCAATAATGAATGTGATCACGGAAACGGAGACGCCGCAAGGCATTGCTGCGGTATGCGAGCCAATTGTGGTTGATGCGGAAAACGTTCCGTTAAAAGGCGGATTTTTATTCGTTGATGCTGTGCAAGATCCGGGAAATGTCGGTACGCTCATTCGTACAGCTGACGCTGCAGGATTGACAGCGGTCGTACTCGGTGAAGGGTGTGCCGATTTATATAACGGAAAAGTGATTCGTGCCACGCAAGGTTCCTTGTTTCATTTGCCGGTGTTTGGCGGAGATTTGCGCGAGTGGACGAGCCGGTTTCAAGCGGCTGGCATTCCTGTGTATGGTTCGGCGCTGACAAATGCCGTGAGCTTTGTCGAAGTTGCTCAAACCGCTGATTTTGCACTTATCGTCGGCAATGAAGGGAGCGGTGTGAATCCGAAATTGCTGGAAGCCGCTGATCAAAATTTGTATGTGCCGATCACGGGAAAAGCTGAGTCGTTAAACGTATCTGTGGCGGCAGCGATTTTAATGTACCGACTGAAGCACGGTTAGCACAGTTGCACGAAACAATTTTTTTCCTTATAATGAAACGCAACTGAACATCATGAAACACTGTGAAGGAAAATAGTAAGCTGCCGCTCGCCGGATCAGGGAGAAACGCCGACGACTGAAAGCGTTTTGCGGAAGATGCAGCTGAATTCGCTCCGGAGTGGAGCCCGGGAGCCGGTCGTTGAAATCGGTGAAAGGGTGTACGGGTAATCCGTTAAATGAAATGAAGTGATCGGCTCGCGATTGAGCCGGTAATTTGGGTGGTACCGCGAATCCTCGTCCCTTTATAAGGGGCGGGGTTTTATTTTTTTCTTCGATTGGAGGATTTGACATGCAGGAACGATTGCAGGAATTACAAGAGCAAGCCTTGGCGGAAATTGAATCCGCGGCAGGATTGCGTGAGTTGGAACAAATACGCGTGACGTATTTAGGGAAAAAAGGACCGATAACTGAGATTCTTCGCGGCATGGGGAAATTGCCGAAGGAAGAACGGCCGAAGGTCGGGCAAATGGCGAACGTCGTACGCGAAGCGATCAGCGAGCGGCTCGAAGCGAAGCAGCAAAAGCTTGAGGAAGCTGAAGTGGAACGCCGTTTGGCTGAAGAAACGATTGACGTAACGCTGCCGGGACGGCCGGTCGGCCGCGGTAATGCTCATCCGTTGACGGCGGTCATTGAAGAAATTGAAGATTTGTTTCTCGGCATGGGCTTTCAAATTGCCGAAGGACCGCAGGTCGAAACCGATCATTATAACTTCGAGGCGCTGAACATCCCGAAAAACCATCCGGCGCGCGACATGCAGGACACTTTTTATTTAACGGAAGATTTACTGCTGAGAACGCATACGTCGCCGGTGCAGGCGAGAACGATGGAAGCACATCAAGGCAAAGGTCCGGTGAAAGTTATTTGTCCGGGCAAGACGTATCGCCGCGATACAGACGATGCGACACATTCGCATCAGTTCATGCAAATTGAAGGGCTCGTTGTCGATGAAAACATTCGTTTGAGCGATTTGAAAGGCGTCTTGACCATTTTTGCGAAAAAATTGTTTGGGGATGAACGTGAGATTCGGCTGCGCGCCAACTTCTTTCCGTTCACTGAGCCGTCGGTCGAAATGGACATCTCGTGCTTTAACTGTAAAGGGGAAAAATCTTGCCGCGTTTGCAAAGGTTCCGGTTGGATCGAAATCTTGGGCGCAGGCATGGTGCATCCGAACGTCTTACGTGCTTCTGGCTTTGATCCAGAAAAGTATACCGGATTTGCATTCGGCATGGGTCCCGAACGGATTGCGATGCTGAAATACGGCGTTGAGGATATCCGTCACTTTTACAGCAGTGATGTTCGTTTCTTGAAACAGTTTCAAAGAGTGTAGGGGGTAATCAGTCATGCGTGTTTCTTATAAATGGTTGAATGAATATGTGAATACAGACGGCTATGATGCTGATGTGTTGGCCGATAAAATTACGAATGCCGGGATCGAAGTCGATGCCGTTCATGATTTGAATGACGGTGTGACCGGTGTTGTCGTCGGCCATGTAAAAGTTTGCGAGCCGCATCCAAATGCCGACAAGCTCAATCTATGCCAGGTGGATGTTGGTGAAGAAGAACCGCTGCAAATTGTGTGCGGTGCGCCGAACGTAGCTGCTGGACAGAAGGTGCCTGTGGCGGTGCCGGGAGCGGTTTTGCCTGGAAATTTTAAAATTAAACGGACGAAGCTGCGCGGAGAATCTTCAAACGGTATGATTTGCTCGCTGCAAGAGCTTGGCGTAGACGAAAAACTCGTGCCTCGCGAAGTGAGCGACGGCATTTATGTGTTCGAGGAAGATGCGAAAGTCGGCGAAGATGCGCTCGGGTATTTGAACTTAGACGACCGTGTGCTTGAATTCGACTTGACACCGAACCGTGCCGATGCTTTGAATATGCTCGGCGCCGCTTACGAGACGGCTGCCATTTTGGATCGCAAAGTGCGCTGGCCGGAAGTCACGCTTCAGGAAACGGCGGAACAAGCATCAGATTATGTTTCGATTGCGATAGATGATGAAAAAGACAATCCATACTACGGCGCACGCATCATTAAAAATGTGAAGATTGGACCGTCGCCGCAATGGCTGCAAAACCGTTTGATTGCTGCAGGCATTCGTCCGATCAGCAACGTCGTCGACATTACGAACTTTGTGCTGCTCGAATACGGCCAACCGCTTCATGCGTTCGACTACGACCGTTTTGGTTCGAAGCAAGTGCTGACGCGGCGCGCGCGTGAAGGCGAAGAGATCGTGACGCTCGATGGAGCGAAGCGCAAGCTTTCGGCGGAGCATCTTGTCATTACGAACGGTGAAGAGCCGATGGCGGTTGCCGGCGTAATGGGCGGCGAGAAGTCGGAAGTTCGCGGCGATACAACGACGATTTTGCTTGAGGCCGCATACTTTGCGCCGGCGCGGATCCGGAAGGCGGCGAGTGACCTCGATATTCACAGCGAAGCGAGCCGCCGCTATGAACGCGGCGTCGACCCGAACCGGGTCGCGGCCGCTGCGGATCGCGCGGCACAGCTGATGGCGGAGATTGTCGGAGGTGAAGTGCTCGCCGGTGTGCCGGAAGCGGGCACGCGCGAGGTGGCGCCGAAGCGGGTGAGCGTTGCGACGGAGAAAGTGAATCGTGTGCTCGGCACGGACATTTCGGAAGACGAAATGGTTGCGATTTTCGGACGTCTGCAATTTCCGGTCGAATTGGCAGACGGACAATTGCATGTGACAGTGCCGACGCGGCGCATGGACGTGATGATCCAAGAGGATTTGATAGAGGAGATCGGCCGTATCCACGGCTACGAGCACTTGCCGACGACGCTGCCGTTCGGACCGACGACGCCTGGCCGGTTGACGGAGCGGCAAAGCAAGCGCCGGCAAATCCGCCGCTTCCTGGAAGGTGCCGGATTAAATGAGGCGATTACGTATTCGCTGACGACCGCGGATAAAGCGATGTTGTTTGCAGAAGAGTCCGTTGAGTCCCATCCAGTGACATTGCCGCTGCCGATGAGCGAAGAACATTCGACGCTGCGCTTGAGCCTCGTGCCGCAGCTGTTGGATGCGGTGAATTTTAACTTGAACCGCCGCATCTCCGACGTTGCTTTGTTTGAGATTGGACCGGTATTCCAGTCGGAAGAAGAAAAGCTGACGAAACAGCCGGAAGAGATCGAAAAATTGGCAGGCGTATTCACGGGTACGTGGTTTGAACAGCCGTGGCAAAAAGAGAAAAAGCCGGTCGACTTCTTTGTCGCCAAAGGCGTGATCGAAGGCTTATTCCAAGAACTCGGATATGGTGCGCGCGTGAAGTTTGTGCAAACGCAAAAAGACGGACTCCATCCGGGAAGAACGGCAGCGATCGTGCTTGATCATCGCCCGGTCGGTTACATCGGTCAAATTCACCCGACTTACGAGAAGCTGTTCGATATTGGCGAAACATATGTCTTCGAACTAAATCTCGATGCATTGTTCCAATCGACACCGGCACCGGTCGCATATCGTCCGTTGCCGCGTTATCCATCCGTCACACGCGATATTGCGCTTGTTGTTGACGAAGAAGTCGCCGCAGGCAACATTGAAACGGTGATTCGCACGGCGGGTGGGTCACTCTTGCAAGAAGTGTCGCTCTTTGACGTTTACGACGGCGAGCACATGGAAGCCGGCAAGAAATCCCTCGCTTATTCGCTCACTTATTTCGATCCGGAAAGGACATTGACGGACGAAGAAGTGATGAAAGCTCATGAAGCCGTTTTGAATCAAGTAAAAGAAGTGTTCGGAGCAGAACTGAGAAGCTAACGGAAATCAGCCCCAACGCGGGCTGATTTTTTTATTGCTTTATTGTTTTAACTGTTATATATTATTTATAACAAACGAAAAAGAAGGGTTTCCTATGATCATTGAGCTTGATTTGGAGTCGGAAACGCCGATTTATTTGCAGTTGAAGCAACAAATCATTGAAGGCATCGCGCTCGGGGAGCTGGAGCCGGGAGAGCCGCTTCCTTCGGTACGCGCGTTGGCATCTGACTTAGGCATCAACATGCACACGGTGAACAAGGCGTATCAGCTGCTAAAGCAAGACGGTTACATTCTCATTCACCGGCAAAAGGGCGTCGTCATTCATCCGGATGGCATGCCGGAAGCGGACGAGACTTTCAATGCACATATAAAAAATGGATTGAAGCCGTTGATCACCGAATCGATGTGCCGGCACATGGATGAGAAAGATTTTTTGCAAATGTGCCAAGCGGTTTTTGAAGAACTGAGGGGAAAGGGGCAAGCGTAATGATCTTTTCAATTTTTCTATTCATCCCAATCATGCTGCTCATGGCTGCGATGCCTTATTTAACGCGGAAAACAGAGAGTTTTGGCGTTGGCATTCCTTCGGATGTGTATGACAGCGAAGCTTTGCAAAGGATGAGAAAGCGTTACGGCTGGCAAACGCTCGCACTCGGCATTGTTTTCATCATCATCGCATCATTTTCAACAAAGTCTGCTTTTTACATTGTTTATCCGATCACGTTGTGCGCTTTTATCGTCGGATCTTTTCTTATTTATCTCGCTTACCATCGAAAAATGAAGGCATTGAAGACGGAAAGCCGTTGGACCGAGCAGATGAAAGCTGTCGTTGCCGTAGACACGCGGTTTCGTCATCAAAAAATGACCGTTTCCCACGCATGGTTTTTCATTCCGTTCGCGATTGCTGTCATCACTTTCGTGTTGACGTTTATTTTTTACGATCAGTTTCCAGCGAAGTTCCCGATGCATTATGATTTTGACGGAACAGTGACGACTTGGGCGGATAAATCGTATCGGACGTTGCTGTTGTTTCCTCTTTTGCAATTGTTCATGACGGGCCTGTTTTTGTTTATCAATGTCATCATTGCGAAAAGCAAGCAGTCGCTCGATCCAACCGATCCGAAAGCGTCCGCTTATCAAAACATTACTTTCCGCTATCGCTGGTCGATGTATTCGTTTCTATCCGGCACGATGATCGTCTTGCTGTTCGCGTTTGCGCAACTGTCTTTTGCAATCTCGATGCCTTCCGCGATCGTCATGAGTGTGCCATTTGTTGTCGTTACGTTCATCGTTTGCGGGGCGTTTGTGCTTTCTTTTACGACCGGGCAAGGCGGGAGCCGAGTTCATTCGACTCCAGAGGAAAAGTCAGGCAAGATGCAACGCGATGAAGATCGTTATTGGAAGCTCGGACAATTTTATTTCAACCCGAACGACCCGGCCATTTTTGTCGAAAAAAGATTCGGCATCGGTTGGACAGTCAATTTTGCACATCCTGCTGGCTGGGGTTTTCTTGCGGCTATCATCGTCGTCATTGTTTTGCTGCAAATTTTTGTGAGTTAGGGGGAGTGCTCCGTTGGTCAGTCCTTTAACGATTGTTTTTCTCATTTTAACAGGTATCGTATCGCTCGCTTTGCCGATCGTGGTTCTCATCTATGTGCGGCAAAAATGGGGCGTATCGTGGAGGGCGATGATCGTCGGTGTACTCGTGTTCATCGTTTTTTCGCAAGTGCTTGAGAAAGCGTTGCATGTTTATGTGCTGATGATCAACGACACGACGGCTGAATGGCTGAAAAATCCTTACTGGTATGCGTTGTACGGCGGTTTGGCGGCTGCGCTTTTTGAGGAGTTCGGTCGGCTCGTCGGATTTCGATATTTTTTAAAAAATCAACGCACTTTCACGGATGGACTTTCGTATGGAATCGGCCATGGAGGCATTGAGGCATGGCTCGTCGGTGCTTTGGCGACCGTACAATTCACCGCTTTCGCGATTCTTATCAATACCGGCGGTTTTGCGCCGCTCGTTGCCTCCGCAGGACCTGGCGCCTCACAGCTGCTTGCCGTCAAGGATCAATTGCTTCATACGTCACCGTTTACCGCTTTGCTTGGTGCATTCGAAAGAATTTTCGCGTTCACGCTGCAGCTCGCGCTCTCGTTGCTCGTTTTGAAAGCGGTGCGCACGCGGCGAAAAGTTTATTTTGCGGCAGCTGTCCTCATTCATGCGGCCGTCGATTTCATTGCCGCACTCGGCCAAAAGCTTTCCTTCAGCCTTTGGCTGATCGAAGGTTTTTTGTTCATCGTCGCCGTTGTCGCTGCGCTGTGGATCAACTCCGAAAAAACAAGCTGACAACTAAGAGGTTGTCCCCAAAGCCATATAGGACAACCTCTTTTGATCGTTAACAAATAACATTAATTTCCATTTATTTTTTCTAACGAACATTTAATCAGCTTAGCGCCGCTTTTCACATCGATTTTGATAGAGTCCATATAATTGTGTAAAAAGACAAGACGGGTCATTCCCATTCCCATGTTACAATGTTTTCGACCAAGAAAATACGAACAGGAGGAATGGATAATGACCCAACTCAATCTTACCGTAAGCCTTGAAGATTTAAAAGACCAGGTAGCCAACTCCGAATTAGATGCTGTCATGAAATCATCTCTCGTTCTCGTTCTTAATGAATGCATGAAGAAAGAGCGAGATGAGTACTTGAATGCAAAGGCGTATGAAAGAACAGATCGTCGCTTCGATTACCGGAACGGCTACTATGAGCGTGATTATCTGATCTCCATGGGCAAGATTAAGTTATCTGTGCCACGCACGCGAAATGGCGAATTTTCTCCTTCTGTGTTTGAACGATATAAACGTGCGGATCAGGCCATCGTCCTTTCGATGATGGAAATGGTCGTCAACGGCGTTTCAACACGGAAAATCACTAGAGTCATAGAACAACTATGTGGGGAAAACGTATCAAAATCCTTTGTATCAAACGTCACGAAGAAACTTGATCCGATCGTGAATGAATGGGCGAATCGACCGCTAAACCTCATGTACTATCAATATATTTACACGGATGCGATGTACATAAAAGTCCGAGAACATCAACGCGTAGTTTCAAAGGCGGTTTACGTAGCGATAGGCGTCAATGCTAAACACAAACGGGAGATTATTGGTCTGAATGTCAATCACGGTGAATCGAAAGAAGGGTGGACACAGTTTTTTGATAAGTTAAAGTCCAGAGGGCTTCAATCCCCAAAAATGATCATTTCAGATGCTCATAAAGGCTTGAAAAAGGCGATTCATGAATCGTTTGTCGGAGCCAGTTGGCAACGCTGCACCTTTCACTTCAAACATAATATTGTGAACCAGATGCCGAAGAAAAATACAGAAGAAGCCAGAAATGCGCTGAAACGAATATTTGAGGCACCGAACATGGAGACGGCTCGAGCATTAAAGGATGAATTCATCGAAACGTATGAAGATCAAAAAGGATTCCAAAAGGCGATTGAAATTCTAGATGAGGGATTTGAGGACGCGATACAATTCATGAACGAGCCGATCAGTTATCATGTTCAGTTACGTACGACGAATAATCTGGAGAGATTGAATGCTGAAATTCGGAGAAGGGAAAAAGTGATTCGGATTTTTCCAAATACGCAATCCGCTTTCCGTCTCATTGGGGCTGTGTTGATGGAATATGAAAAAGAGATGGATAAGGGGAATCGAAAATTTTTACAGAGAAGGAATCAAGCTTGATTCCTTCTCTGTAATCCACCTTACCCAATAAATAGGTCGAATTCATTGTAATAGGATTTTACACAAAACTGTGGACTTGACTTCGATTTTTGTTCTAACGAACATTTTCGGCGCTTAGCGCCGTTTTCGCCGTATTTTGGATCGGTTTGGGCGTCTAAGGATCTTTTATGTTCGTTACATTTGGCAGATGCACATTTTTCCCCTCTAAGGGTCTTTCATGTTCGTAAGAATGATTAATGTCTTAAGGCTGACTCGTTCGGTCGTTTTTAACAATCTTTTGAGTCAGCTTCTTTTTCATTCACTGACGCGTTAACTCAAAAGCTTTTTGGGTATTCGCAAAATGCAGCTTGGCGACGTCACGAAGCACATCTTTGCCTTGCTCCCGGATGAGCTGCGCTGCCGCAGCATCGACCTGTGCGCCGGCGCCTTTCGGCAACCCCATGCCGACTTTTTCGCTTAACGCATCCATTTCTTTCACGAATGCTTGGCGCGCGATGATCGAGGCGGCTGCCACCGAAAGGTGAAGCCCCTCCGCTTTCGTCTGGAACCAAACACGATCGTTGATGATCTCCGGCTGTCCTTTTAAATAATTGTAGTAAACGCCGGGTTTTGCAAACTGGTCGATCAGGATGCCGTCATACGGCGTCCCTTCTTCTTTTAACTGATGAATGACGTGGCGGATCGCATGATTATGAAGCATCGCTTTCATTTTTCCTTGGTTCATGCCGCCTTCAAACAATTCATTGTATTTTCGGTTCGCCAGCGTCAGCTGCTTATAAGTAATAAGCGGCTTGATCGTCTCCGCTAGTGCGTCAATTTGCAAATCGGAAAGTTGCTTCGAATCTTTCAATCCGACGCTTTGCAACTCTTTCAGCTGATCACTTGCAATGAATGCGGCTGTCACGGTCATCGGTCCGAAATAATCTCCGGTCCCCACTTC
Source organism: Bacillales bacterium (assembly GCA_035700025.1). Lineage (NCBI taxonomy): Bacteria > Bacillati > Bacillota > Bacilli > Caryophanales > Caryophanales bacterium. Next base: position 9,348 of record DASSOY010000048.1, read on the forward strand.
GTCCGAGCCAATCACGGAAAGTGTCGCTAAATTTTTCGGCGGCAGCCATCTCGTATCTCCAGCAGTCGGTGCCTTCTTTTTTGCAGCGGTACTTTCTCCTTGCCAACGTGCAGCTTCCGTTTCACACGTTTTTCCTTGAAACAACACTTTTCCAGATAAATAGGCGGTGACGGCGCACCCGGGCGGTTTGGCGAAAAATAAGCTTGCTCCCGGTTTTTTTGACTGTATGTAAGGCCCGTAATGAGCTTTCATGCGTTCCAACGTCTGTTTCGAACATTTTAATACCGTTTGTCTCACTCGTTCTCCTCCTTTATGCGCCTTCATTATAACGGAGAATCTCCGGCTTGGCGACCTGCATCGGACAAATAAAAATGCGAGATTCCCACGGGGGATGTTTTTTTGTTAAAATGAATGTGCGTATGCCGTCGAAATTTTTGCGAGGGCTCGTGAAACGACAATATCAATACGTGTTCATAAAAAAAGGAAAGTCGAGGAATGTGCAGATGCTGACGTTGATTATTTTGGTTGTCTTGATTGCCGGGTTTTTCATCGGTCTCCGGCGCGGTCTCATTTATGAAATCATCCATTTGACCGGTTTTGTTGCCGCCTTTATTGTCGCTTATCTCTATTTTGACGATATTGCTTCGCGGCTGCGGCTGTGGATTCCGTATCCCGGTTCCGGAGCCGGAGAGGGCGTCGCTTTTTTTTCGGACGCTTTGAATTTGGAAGAAGCGTATTATCGGGGGATCGCTTTTGCGATGTTGTTTTTCGGGACGAAGATCATTCTACATATTCTCGGAACGATGCTTGATTTTCTCGCCGAACTGCCGCTGCTGCGGACGGTGAATCGCTGGCTTGGCGGCGCTTTCGGCTTCGTCGAAGTATACTTGCTCGTATTTTTGCTTCTGTCCTTTGCCGCGTTAGTCCCGCTCGATTTTATCCAAAACGCGGTCGGTCAGTCCGGGCTGGCGCAAACAATTGTCCAACATACACCGATATTCTCGGCGCAAATCAAGGAGCTCTGGATGTCCCCGGGCGGGGTTTAAGGACATGCGAACCCAAGTATGACGAAGGCAGGTGGTTGCCGTGAATAAGAAAGACATCGTGAAAGCGCTCGAAACGATCGCCGTTTATCTTGAGATTCAAGGTGAAAATTCATTTAAAGTGAGTGCTTACCGAAGAGCTGCACAAGCGCTTGAAAGCGATGAACGGAGTCTCGCAGCCATCGGCGACGTATCCCGGCTGAAAGGAATCGGCAGCGGCACCGCTGCGGTGATCGACGAACTGAAGGAAACCGGCCGGTCTTCGCTGCTCGAGCAATTGACGGAAGCCATCCCGAACGGGTTGCTTCCGTTGTTGCATCTTCCCGGACTTGGCGGGAAAAAGATTGCGAGGCTGTATGGGGAGCTCGGCGTGACAGATCTCACGTCGTTGGAGAAAGTTTGCCGGGAAGGCCAAGTGCGCGGGCTTTCCGGTTTCGGGAAGAAATCGGAAGAAAAACTATTGGCGGCGATCGAGGAGGTCGGGAAGCGGCCGGACCGATTGCCGGTGGCGTACATGCTGCGGGCAGCGGAGGAAATCGAGCGGCAATTGCGGGAGATTCCGTCGGTGCAACGATTTTCACGGGCCGGAAGTCTCCGTCGGCTGAGTGAAACGGTGAAAGATTTGGATTTTGTGGTGGCGACCGAAGATCCGCAAGCTTGTCGAGCGGCGATTTTGGCGCTTGCAGGCATATCGGAAATCGTCAATCAAGGCAACACGAAATTAACCGTTGCATTTGCGTTCGATTACGAGGTGCAAGCCGATTTCCGTCTCGTTGAACCCGATGCATATGCGACGGCTCTGCATCATTTTACTGGTTCGAAGGAACATAATGTGAAGATGCGTCAGCTGGCGAAAGCGCGCGGGGAGAAAATCAGCGAATACGGGATCGAAACCATTGAAACAGGAGAAGTGTCAACGTTTACTGACGAAGCCGCGTTCTTTGCCCATTTCGGGTTGAAGGAGATTCCGCCCGAATTACGCGTCGGCGGCGAAGAAATCAACAAGTTTGAGACGGACGTACGATTGATTTCCGAGTCTGATGTTCGGGCTGATCTTCACATGCATACGACATGGAGCGACGGGGCTTACACGATCGAAGAGATGGCCGAGGCCGCGCGGCAGCTCGGTTACGAATACATTGCGATAACGGATCATTCGAAATCGCTCGTCGTCGCTAAAGGGTTGGATGAAGAAAAACTGGCGCGGCAGCGGGAAGAAATTTGCCGGTTAAATGAGAAATATGATGATTTTACGCTATTTTCCGGCACGGAGATGGATATTTTACCGAACGGGCGTCTCGATTTTGAAGACGAAGTGTTGGCGAAACTCGATTTCGTCATCGCCTCGATTCATTCTTCGTTTTCGCAAAGCCGTAAGCAAATTATGGAACGCTTGAAAACCGCGATTTACAATCCGCATGTTGATTTGGTTGCCCACCCGACCGGACGGCTCATCGGGCGCCGGAAAGGGTATGACGTCGATGTGGCGCAGTTGATCGAATGGGCGCGAGAGACGGACACGGCCCTTGAATTGAATGCGAACCCGAACCGTTTCGACTTGGCGGCGAATTGGCTGCGGCTGGCTCAAGAAGCCGGTGTGAGGCTTTCAGTCAATACAGACGCCCATTACAAAGAAAACCTGACTTACATGAAGGTCGGCATTTCCTTTGCGAAAAAAGGCTGGATTCGGCCGGAGACCGTCATCAATACGTATACAAAGCAGCAATTCCTCGCTTTTTTGAATCGAAATCGAGGGGAACCTCGTAGTAGTTGATTAAACCGTTACAGCGGATACCGTTCAGTCAGGAGTGTTTAATTGTGGAACGGGCGATGAGAGTACTTGAATTCAATAAAATGATTGACCGGTTGAAGCGTCACGCGGCGTCTTCGCTCGGTCTCGAAAAAATTGAACAACTCAAGCCTTCAACCGATTTCGAACAGGTGAAACAGTGGCTCGATGAGACGGACGAAGGGGCAAAAGTGCTCCGATTGAAAGGAAGTGTGCCGTTCGGAGGCATTCACGATATCCGGGCGTCGTTGAAACGATCGCTCATCGGCGGGCATTTAAATGCCGCCGAATTGCTGGATATTGCCGAAACGATCTACGGAGGGCGGCGCTTGAAAGCGTTTATCGAAAAAATGGTCGAGGATGACGTCAAATTGCCTCTTTTGCACGGCATCGTTTCGCAATTTAATCCGGCCGGAGAGCTCGAACAGTCGATCAAAGCATGCATCGATGAATTCGGAGAGATTGTCGATTCGGCAAGCTCCGCTTTGCAACGGGTTCGCCGCGAAATTCGGAGCAGCGAAGGAAAAGTGCGCGAGAAACTGGAACAGCTCACGCGTTCCAGCAATACTCGAAAAATGCTCTCGGACGCGGTGATCACCATTCGCAACGACCGTTACGTCATTCCGGTGAAGCAAGAATACCGCGGCAGCTTCGGCGGCATGGTGCACGACCAGTCTTCTTCCGGCGCGACGCTTTTCATTGAGCCGGCTTCGGTCGTGGAAATCAACAACCGCTTGCAAGAAGCGAAAATGAAAGAAGCACGGGAAATTGAAAAAATTCTCGGGGAGTTGAGCGCTGAAACGGCTCAATATGCGGACGATTTGCTCGCCAATGTTGAACGGCTGCAGCATCTGGAATTTATTTTTGCAAAGGCGCATTATTCACGGGAATTGCGAGCCTCGAAACCGAAAATGAACTTGGACGGCATCATCTCGTTCACGAAAGCGCGGCACCCGCTCATTGCTGAGGACGAAGTTGTACCGATCGACATAATGCTCGGAGGCGACTACACGTCGCTGATTATTACCGGACCGAACACGGGCGGCAAAACGGTAACGTTGAAAACCGTCGGTTTGCTTACGTTAATGGCGCAATCCGGGCTCCACATTCCGGCGGAAGACGGCTCATCGGCCGCATTGTTCCAGTCTGTGTTTGCCGACATCGGCGATGAGCAATCGATCGAGCAAAACTTAAGCACGTTTTCGTCGCATATGACGAACATTGTCGATATTTTGAAAAACATCGATCGTCACAGTCTCGTGTTGTTTGACGAGCTTGGCGCAGGGACCGATCCGCAAGAGGGCGCGGCACTGGCGATCTCCATTTTGGATCATGTTCACGCTATCGGCGCCAAGGTTATTGCAACGACGCACTATAGTGAGCTCAAGGCTTATGCGTATGAACGAGAAGGCGTACTGAACGCAAGTGTCGAATTTGATGTCGAGACGTTGAGACCGACGTACCGGTTGCTGATTGGCGTTCCGGGCCGAAGCAACGCATTCGAAATTTCGCGAAGGCTCGGCATGAGAGAAAGCATGATCGATGACGCAAAGCGGCAAATCGCGAGTGATTCGAACAAGGTCGACCGGATGATCGCGTCGCTCGAAGAGAATAAGAAACAAGCGGAACAGGACCGAGCGGCGGCGCAAAGCTTGTTGCGGGAAACAGAACAATTGCAGCAAGAGTTGCAGAGGAAGATTGCGGCGCTGGAGAATGAGAAGCGGAAAGTGCTCGAGGATGCCGAACGGCGCGCGAAGGAAGCGGTGTCAGAAGCGAAAGTTCGCGCGGAGGCGATTATCGAGGAGCTGCGCGAAGCGGCGAAGCGGGAAGGCGGCGCCGTGAAGGAGCACGAATGGATCGCAGCGCGGAAGCGGCTCGAGGAGGCGGCGCCGCAGTTGAGCGGGGAGCGGCCGGCTCGGCCGGCCGAGCGCGGAGGCGAGGCGCAACGGAAATTTGCCGCAGGTGATGAAGTGAAGGTGATCAGCCTAGGGCAGAAAGGGCATATCGTCGAGCAATTGGACGATGATGAATACCTTGTGCAGCTCGGGATCTTGAAGATGAATGTAAATGCGGATGATTTGCGGAAGGTGAAGGCGGAGAAGCCAAAGTACAGCGAGGCCGTGACGACGGTGCGGAGCAGCGATTCACACGTGAAAACGGAGCTGGATTTGCGCGGGAAACGGTATGAGGAAGCGATGCACGAAGTGGAGAAGTATTTGGACGATGCGCTGCTTGCCGGCTACCATCAAGTGTCCATCATACACGGCAAAGGGACGGGCGCATTGCGAAAAGGCGTGACGAAGTGGCTGCAAAACCATCCGAACGTGAAAAGTACGAGGATGGGGGCCGCGGGGGAAGGTGGAAGCGGGGTCACCGTCGCGCAATTAAAATAACGGAGGTCGAGGCGATGGATCATTTCTGGGAGAATCCTTACATTCGTGATGCGGCCGACTACAGCGTAGTGATTTTATGCCTGGTCGTTTTTCTCGCGATTTTCGAGCTGTTGACCCGTTATCGCAATTGGTACGAAATCAAACGAGGCAACTTGTCTGTTGCAATGGCTACGGGCGGAAAAATTTTTGGGATCGCCAACATTTTTCGGTTTTCGATTTTGAACAATGACGACGTGTTGACGATGGTAGGCTGGGGCGCGTTTGGTTTTGCCTTGTTGTTGATCGGCTATTTCATATTTGAGTTTCTTACCCCGACGTTTCGAATCGACGATGAGATCGCAGCCGACAACCGGGCAGTCGGTTTTACGGCGATGATGATTTCGATCGGCCTTTCCTACGTCATCGGCACGGGGATCGGCTAGGAGGACAACACGTGAAAACGTTAGCGAAACTTTTAATTGTCTGCTGTGTCTTGTTTTTTGCGGCGGGGATCGTCTACTTGACATTTTTTTAATAATGGACAGGATAAATCTGTTATAATCAAACTAAATAGGCATTTGTAAGCGGAAACAAGTCCCATTCTGTTGCAGAATCGTCTGGAGCCGTCAAGTTGGATTACGTGACTGGGCGTCCTTTTCAAGGACGAACGTTAAGGAGGCATTGCAATGGCAAATGGTGATCGAAAGCCGTGGTTGAAACTGTATCCCGAAGAAATTCCGGCCCGCCTCGATTATGAAGAACGTCCATTGTTTCATTTTCTGCAACAAGCAGCGATCAAGCATCCCGACAAGACGGCGGTGGATTTCCTCGGAAAAGAACTGAGTTACGCCGAGTTGTACGAAAGTGCGGTGAAAGTCGCCCATTTCTTTCATTCGCTCGGCATTCAAAAAGGCGAACGGGTTTCCGTCATGCTGCCGAATTGTCCACAAGGTGTCATCAGCTATTATGGAGTTCTGTTGGCAGGCGGCATTGTCGTGCAAACGAATCCGTTGTACACCGAACGCGAATTGCACCATCAACTTGCCGATTCAGAAGCGAGGTTTATCATTTGTCTTGATTTGGTCTATCCGAAAGTCTTGAAAGTGATGTCGTCACTGAAACTTGAACATGTCATCGTCACCGGCATACAAGATTTTCTTCCTTTTCCGAAAAACGTGCTGTATCCGCTCGTGCAAAGAAAACAAAAGAAAAGTTTGCTCGTCGACGTAAATTATCGTCATCCGTTCGTCCATTCTTTCCCTTCCATTCTTGAACATACGGAAGCGATCCAACCGGAAATCGACGTCGACCCGAAAGAAGACCTTGCTTTGCTGCAATATACGGGAGGAACGACGGGGCCGGCGAAAGGTGTTATGTTGACGCATTACAATCTTGTCGCCAATACGATGCAATGCCGGGCGTGGATGTACAAAATGAAATACGGGGAAGAACGGGTGCTTGGAATTTTACCATTTTTTCACGTTTACGGCATGACGACAGTAATGAATTTGTCGGTCATGTACGCTGCGGAAATGATTATTTTGCCAAGGTTCGATGTGAAACAAACGTTGAAAACGATCGAGAAAAAACATCCGACATTGTTTCCCGGTGCACCGACGATGTATATCGGACTGTTGCATCATCCTGACATCGAAAAGTATGATTTGTCTTCCATTAACGCTTGCATCAGCGGCTCTGCTCCGCTTCCGGCCGAGGTGCAAAAACAGTTTCAAGAGAAAACGAACGGTAGGCTTGTCGAAGGCTACGGGTTGTCGGAAGCTTCTCCCGTGACGCATGCGAATTTGATTTGGAACGATCGGAAAACCGGGAGCATCGGGTTGCCGTTTCCTGACACGGATGCCGCCTGTCTATCGTTGGAGACCGGTGAGATCGCCGGCGTCAACGAAGTCGGTGAACTGATGGTGAAAGGCCCCCAAGTGATGAAAGGGTATTGGAGGCGTCCGGATGAGACGGCGGCCGTCTTTAAAGACGAATGGTTGTTGACCGGGGATGTCGGGTACATGGACGAGGATGGGTATTTTTATATCATCGACAGGAAAAAGGACATGATCATCGCAGGAGGGTTCAATATTTATCCTCGTGAGGTTGAGGAAGTTCTATACGAGCACGAGGCGGTTCAGGAGGTCGTCGTTGTCGGAGTTCCGGACGCTTATCGTGGGGAAACGGTTAAGGCTTACGTGGTGCTGAAGAAAGGGAAAACATGCGGGGAAAAAGAGTTGGATGACCATTGCCGCCAATCGCTTGCTGCTTTCAAAGTGCCGCACCTGTATGAATTTCGCGACGAGCTGCCGAAGACGACTGTCGGAAAGATATTGCGACGGACGTTGTTGGAGGAAGAGAAGAAAAAAGCGCAGGCTGCCGCAGGGGAATCGCAATCGAATTAATGCCGTCAATGGTCGACGTAACCGGTTGGCGATTTTCGTTGACATGAAAAAAGAAATTTCGATATGATAACAATGAATGAACGATCATTCATTGATGGGAGTCTGACATGACGAAACGAAATCAACCGAAATATGGGAAAATCATCGACGCCGCAGTGGTAGTCATCGCTGAGCACGGATTTGAACGTGCGCAAATCTCGAAAATTGCCAAGCAAGCCGGGGTCGCGGACGGCACGATCTACTTATATTTTAAAAACAAGGAAGATTTGCTGCTTTCCTTGTTCCGTGAAAAAATGGGGCAATTCATTGAAAGCATTGAAAATGAAATCGCCGGCAAAACGCGAGTCCGGGATCGATTGTTTACGCTGATTGACATGCATTTTCGGCAATTGGCCGCGGACTATTCGCTTGCGATTGTCACGCAGCTTGAATTGCGCCAGTCGAATAAAGGTTTGCGAGCCAAAATAGGGGAAGTTCTCAAGAGGTATTTGAAGCTTATTGATGATATACTGGTGGAGGGGATGGACCAGGGCGTGTTCGATGCCGATTTGGATGTGCGTCTGGCGAGACAGATGATTTTTGGAACTTTGGATGAAACCGTTACCAATTGGGTATTGAACGAAGGAAAGTACGATCTGGCGGCTCTTTCTGCCGATGTGAATCGGCTGTTGATTCGCGGGTTGAGCGGCGGCAATTGCTGAACGGCCGGCGAGGACGCAAGCACGAACACGAAACTCGTTATCATTCTTTGGAGGTGGGCATGCAGTGAACTTATTCGTCATTATGAAAAGAACCTTCGATACGGAGGAGAAAATCGTCATCGCGGACGGTCGAATCCAGGATGAAGATGCCGAATTCATCATCAATCCATACGATGAGTACGCGATTGAGGAAGCGATTCAACTTCGAGACGAACATGGAGGAGAAGTGACCGTCGTAACGGTAGGCAGCGAGGACGCTGAGAAAGAATTGCGAACGGCGCTGGCGATGGGCTGTGACAAAGCGGTGTTGATCGACATCGAGGAAGATGTCGACCGACGTGATCAATATACGACTTCGCAAGTGTTGGCTAAGTTTTTCGAAGACAAAGACTACGATTTGATCTTGGGAGGGAATGTCGCCGTTGACAACGGCACAGGCCAAGTCGGTCCGAGGCTAGCAGAATTGTTGGATATTTCTCACGTGGCGACGATTACCGACATCCAGGTCGACGGCGAAACAGTATCGATTGTCCGCGACGCCGAAGGCGACGAAGAGAAAATCGAAACCCATTTGCCGTTGCTCGTGACAACACAGCAAGGGTTGAACGATCCGCGTTATCCGTCTTTGCCGGGCATCATGAAGGCGAAGAAAAAGCCGTTGGCGACGATTGAATTGGACGATCTCGATCTCGAAGAAGAAGACGTAGAAGCGAAAACGGAAACGATCGAACGTTTCTTGCCTCCGAAAAAAGAAGCCGGCCGGATTTTGGAAGGCGAGTTGGACGATCAAGTTAAGGAACTCGTCCGCTTGCTGAAATCCGAAGCCAAGGTCATTTGAGTGCGGCGTAAACAGCCGTAACGGAAATGGCTTTCCCGTATCGACACGGAGGAGAACAGATACCCATGAACATATGTTTATGGAATGAGGAGGAGAATACCAATGGCTGGGAAAACACTCATATTGGCTGAAGCGCGTGAAGGCGAGTTGCGTAACGTTTCTTTCGAAGCGATCGCGGCGGCAGGCCAAATCGCCGACGGCGGCGAGGTCATTGCGGTGCTTTGCGGAAAACATTCGAAGGAAACCGGCGAACTCCTGATTCAACGGGGCGCAAACAAAGTGCTGCTTTTGGAAAACGATCAATTGGAAAACTATACAGCGGTTGCCTATAAACAGGCGCTGTTGCAAGTCATCGAAGCGGAAAATCCCGATGCGGTTGTGTTCGGCCATACGGCAATCGGCAAAGATCTTGCCGCTCGCCTGGCTGCCCGGCTCAACAGCGGTCTCATATCTGATGTGACGGAAATCGAAGGAAGCGGAGACGAAGCGGTTTTTGTTCGTCCGATTTATTCGGGCAAGGCGTTTGAGAAGAAGAAGATTTCCGAAGGCAAGCGGTTCGTTACGATCCGTCCGAACAACATTGCTGCATTGGAGAAAGACGACAGCTTGACAGGCGAAGTTTCGACGTTCGACGTTGAGATTAAAGATTTGCAAACGGTCGTTAAAGAGATCGTTCGGAAATCAAGCGGGGACGGCGTCGATTTGGCGGAGGCGAAAATCGTCGTTTCCGGCGGCCGCGGCGTGAAAAGCGCCGAAGGGTTTGAACCGCTGAAAGAGCTTGCCGAGGTTCTCGGCGGCGCTGTCGGCGCCTCACGCGGCGCTGCGGATGCCGGTTATTGCGAGTATGCGTTGCAAATCGGCCAAACCGGAAAGGTGATCACACCTGATTTGTACATTGCTTGCGGCATATCCGGAGCGATCCAACACTTGGCGGGAATGTCCAACTCGAAAGTGATTGTCGCAATTAACAAAGATCCGGAAGCGAACATTTTCAATGTCGCCGATTACGGAATTGTCGGCGATTTGTTCGAGGTCGTTCCGAAGCTGACAGAAGAGCTGAAGGCAGTGGTCAACGGCTGATCAGCGATCGTTTGAATGAGCATACGGATGGCTTTTTCATAATCGTTCGTGATATACTTCCCGTAAATTGGTTATCATTAAGTATGCAGGGAGGTAAAGGGAATGGCCATTGTAAAAGCTACCGATCAAAATTTCACGGAAGAAACAAGCCAAGGTCTCGTGCTTGCCGATTTTTGGGCAGAATGGTGCGGACCTTGTAAAATGATCGCTCCGGTGCTCGAGGAAATCGATGCCGAACTGAGCGACCAAGTGAAAATTGTTAAACTGGACGTGGATGAAAATCAGGAAACGGCCGGGAACTTCGGCGTCATGAGCATCCCGACCTTGATTCTGTTCAAAGACGGCGAAGTCGTCGACAAAGTCGTCGGTTATCAGCCGAAAGAAGCGCTCGTTGAAGTGATCAATAAACATCAATGACGTTTGCGAAAAAAGCGGCCCTTGCGGGTCGTTTTTTGTTTGCGTTATCGGGGGAGGCGCTTTCCCCTCTTAACGGTATTTTTTATGGTACGATAGAATCAGCAAGTTCAGAGGATGAAGAGCGATGAGCAAACTGAAGGAGAAATTGGCGGTATTGCCGGACCAACCCGGTTGCTATTTAATGAAAAACGATCGCGGCAAAATCATTTATATCGGCAAAGCATCGGTTTTGAAAAACCGCGTGCGTTCCTACTTCAGCGGAAGCCATGATCCGAAAACGGAAAGGCTCGTCAGCGAAATCGCCGATTTTGAATACATTGTGACCTCTTCGGAAATCGAAGCGCTCATTTTGGAAATGAATTTGATCAAGAAACACGATCCGAAGTACAACGTAATGATGCGGGACGATAAAAGCTATCCGTTCTTGAAGATCACAAAAGAACGACACCCGCGGCTGATCATTACCCGGAAAGTCAACCGCAAGACGGGCAAATACTTCGGCCCTTATCCGAACGTCGGTGCGGCAAATGAAACAAAGAAACTGCTTGACCGTCTCTACCCGCTAAGGAAATGCCGAACGCTCCCTGATCGTGTTTGCTTGTACTATCACATCGGTCAATGTTTGGCTCCATGTGTGTACGACATAAGCGAAGAAAAAAACGCCGAGATGGTGGAAGGCATTGAAAAATTTCTCAACGGCGGGTATCGCGAGACGAAACGCGACTTGCAGAAAAAAATGAAAAAAGCGGCGGAAGAACTGAATTTCGAGCATGCAAAAGAACTTCGTGACCAAATTCGTCACATCGAAACGGTCATGGAAAAGCAAAAAATGACCTTGAACGACTATGCCAACCGTGATGTGTTCGGCTACGCATATGATAAAGGCTGGATGTGCGTACAAGTGTTTTTCATGCGCCAAGGGAAACTCATTGAGAGGGATGCGTCGTTGTTTCCTATCTACGGCGATCCGGAATCGTCTTTCTTAACGTTTCTCGGGCAATTTTATTTGCAAAATCAACACATGAAGCCGAAAGAGATCATGATACCGAAAACGATTGACGAAGAAGCCGCGGTTCAATTGCTTGATGTTCCCGTTCACCGCCCGATTCGCGGAAAGAAGAAAGATTTAGTGGAACTCGCCAACAAAAATGCGGCGATTGCGCTGAAAGAAAAGTTCGCATTGATCGAGCGGGACGAGAGAAGGACGATCCACGCAGTCGAAAATCTCGGAAAACAATTGGGCATTGACACACCGCATACGATTGAAGCGTTCGACAATTCTAACATTCAAGGGACGAACCCGGTTTCGGCGATGGTTGTATTTGAAGACGGAAAGCCGCTGAAGAGCGCTTACCGAAAATATAAAATTCGCACCGTTGACGGACCGGATGATTACGATTCGATGAGGGAAGTCATTCGCAGACGCTATGCACGGCTCGTGAAAGAAGGCGGTTCGCTGCCGGATTTGATTATGATCGACGGGGGCAAAGGACAACTGGCCGCTGCCGGGGACGTGCTTGAAAACGAACTCGGCTTGCTCATTCCAGTTTGCGGACTCGCGAAGGACGACCGTCATAAAAGTTCGCAATTGTTAATGGGCGATCCGCCGCAGGTGATTCCGCTGAAACGGAACAGTCAGGAATTTTATTTGCTGCAACGAATTCAAGACGAAGTGCATCGGTTTGCGGTTTCGTTTCACCGGCAAGTGCGCGGGAAATCGATGATTCAATCTTCGTTAGATGGGATTCCGGGCGTAGGGGAGAAAAGAAAACGAAAATTGCTCCGCCATTTCGGATCGGTCAAAAAGATTAAAGAAGCTACGCTTGAACAATTGTGCGGTGCCGACATGCCGCAATCCGTCGCGGAGAATATCATTCGCCATTTTCAAGATTTGGAGGGCGATGTGAAATAGTTGTTTTTTTGATCGTGATTTGATAGACTGCAATAATATAAATCGGTTTTGCCAATTGAATACTTCATAAAGATAGAGGTGCGAAAACCATCAGTACCGGCTGGAGAACATTCGGGTTCTTTGAAAGCACGGGAAAGGGGAATTCGCCGAAGCAGGGGGATGCCGAGGGGTTCCAATGCTGGACTTGCGCCGAACAGGTGTAAGGCTGTCACACATGGCGTGTGGAGGACTATCACCGGTATTTTGGTTTCGTTTGTTTGATCAGCGGTGAGGTCCTCACGGCTGATTTTGTTTTTTTGGGAGAAGCGACAATCTTGCAGAGAGGAATGGAAAATGTGTCTTTGATCGTACAGAAATTCGGAGGAACGTCCGTCGGGACGGTTGAGCGGATCCGGAATGCCGCGAAACGGATCATTCATACGGTGGACGAAGGCCATCAAGTCGTTGTCACCGTTTCGGCAATGGGAAAAACGACGGATGAACTAGCGGCCTTGTCCGCACAAATTCATGCAACGCCTTCAAAACGAGAAACCGATATGTTGTTGTCCGCTGGGGAACAAATTTCGATGTCGCTCTTGTCTATGGCTTTAAATGCGCAAGGGTACGAAGCCGTTTCGTTGACAGGATGGCAAGCCGGAATCATAACCGAACCGGTTCATGGCAATGCTAGAATCGTAAACATTAACACCGATCGCATGCATTCGCTGCTGGAAGAAAAAAAGATTATTATCGTCGCCGGTTTTCAAGGCATTACCGAGCAACAAGAAGTAACGACGCTCGGACGCGGGGGTTCAGATACGACGGCGGTAGCGCTTGCTGCGGCACTGCATGCCGACAAGTGCGAAATTTACACCGATGTTGACGGTGTCTATACTTGTGATCCTCGCTATGTGAAGGATGCTCGAAAGATCGATACGATTTCCTATGATGAAATGTTAGAGCTGGCAACATTAGGTGCGACCGTCCTTCATCCACGCGCCGTAGAATTTGCGAAAAACCATCGGGTCCATTTGGAAGTTCGTTCGAGTTTGATCGATTGCAGCGGTACGAAAATTGAGGGGGATGTACAATTGGAAAACGAAATGGTCGTCAGAGGGCTCGCTTTTGAAACGAATGTAACGAAAATTACGCTGTCGCAATTGCCGAATCGAATGGATACTTTGTCGAATGTATTTTCCACGCTTGCTTCGAGCGGTATCAACGTGGACATCATTATCCAAAACGTCAATGATGAGTCGACCACGAATTTGTCTTTTTCCGTGGATCAAGCCGACCTTGACGAGACGTTGGCCATTCTTCGGAAACATCGGACACGCTTGCAATATGAAAAGGTTTCGTGTGAAAAAGATCTCGCCAAAGTATCCATCGTCGGTTCCGGAATGATTTCCAATCCGGGTGTAGCGGCGAAAATGTTCCATGCATTGACGGAACGAAATGTATTGATCAAAATGGTGAGCACGTCCGAAATTAAAGTTTCCACCGTCATTGCCAAAACTGAACTCGAGACGGCGTTGGCGGCTTTGCACAGCACCTTTCGCCTTCACGAAGAAAAAAAAGTTCTGCAACCGAGTTAACGAGTGCGGGAACGCCTGCGTGACCGAGTCTCTTCGTGTACCGTGTCATTTACTGTATCTTTCAAGTCCCATTCAACCAAAATATGAAGGACGCCGCTTTTGCAGCTGGCATGGGCATCGGCCACCCGGTTTTTCATTCGCTCGTATTGCTGAGCCAGAAAACCGGCCTCCAGGGTGAAAGCGGCTTCGTTTTTCGCTTGTTTCGACAACAGCGGAGAGCGAACGGCAAACATGATTTTGTTCTTTTTTTCTCGTTCAATCGCGAGGTTTCCCCAACCCGCGTCGTGAAAAAAACGACTCAGTTCTTCAATGGATTCGACGGGGTGTTTTCTCGCCAAATTTTTACCTGCCCAATACAGAATCGAAGCTTGCTCCTTTCCGAGCAATTCGGGGATCAATTCGTTGCGAAGCAATTCATAACCAAATCCCGCGGATCGTTCCATTGGTTGATCGTTGATCATTTTCATGGTGTCTCTCCCCAGTTTCTTGTTTCTTTCATTATAACGGAAAGGGTGCGTGTCATCCATACTGTGATTGGTTTTATTGAATCGGGGGACGGGAACTTCTCATACAGGCGCGGTTTCTTGACGGTCGGAAATCGTGGGAGTACAATTAATTTGTTACAGTATGCACCTACTCAATATGCAGAAAAGGAGGCCTTCTCATGGCAGCGAGTCAGAGCTACATAAACAGGAGATTGCATTCACTATTAGGGGTTGTGCCAATCGGCCTGTTTCTTATCATTCATTTCGTCGTAAACCATTATGCAGTCGACGGAGCTCCTGCATTCAATAAGGCCGCAGGCTTTATGGAAAACTTGCCGTTCCTTGTTTACCTCGAATGGATTTTCATTTATTTGCCGCTGTTGTTTCATGGCATTTATGGACTCTACATCGCGTTCCAGACGAGCAGCAATGTCGGATCGAACAGCTTCTTCAGAAATTGGATGTATTTGTTCCAACGGATTTCTGGAGTCTTTCTCGTTATTTTCATCGGGTGGCATGTATGGCAAACACGGATTCAAATGGCGATGGGCGAACCGTTGAACTTTCAAATGATGGCGGATATTTTGAGCAATCCTTTCTTTTTCTGGTTTTACATCATAGGCGTGATTTCCGCGGTCTTTCATTTTTCCAACGGTCTTTGGTCGTTTTGTGTAACATGGGGATTAACGATTACGCCGCGTTCGCAATTGATCGTTACTTACGTCACGCTTGCCATTTTTATTATTTTGTCCGTAATCGGCATCCGTGCGGTGTTGGCATTTACAAATCCACAATACGCAATGTTGTTTTAAGGAGTGAGTTTTCATGAGTGACAAAAACATCATCATCGTCGGAGGCGGCCTCGCGGGATTAATGGCAGCCATTAAAGCAGCGGAATCCGGCGTTCACGTCAATCTGTTCTCGCTTGTGCCCGTAAAACGCTCTCACTCCGTGTGTGCGCAGGGTGGAATGAACGGTGCCGTCAATACGAAAGGGGAAGGCGACTCCCCGTGGGAACATTTCGATGACACCGTTTACGGAGGAGACTTTCTGGCGAACCAACCGCCGGTCAAAGCGATGTGTGAAGCGGCACCGAGCATTATTCACTTGATGGACCGGATGGGTGTCATGTTTAACCGGACATCCGAAGGCCTTCTCGATTTCCGTCGTTTCGGAGGAATGAAGGCGCATCGAACGGCCTATGCCGGCGCAACGACCGGGCAGCAATTATTGTATGCGCTCGACGAGCAAGTCAGGCGCGCCGAAGTGAACGGATTGGTTACAAAGTATGAACATTGGGAGTTTCTTTCGGCGATTCTCGACGACGAAAACACTTGCCGCGGCATTGTGGCGCAAGATCTTCGTTCTATGGAGATCAAGCATTTCAAAGCGGATGCTGTCATTTTGGCGACAGGCGGCCCCGGTATCATTTTCGGCCGGTCGACGAACTCGATGATCAATACGGGAACGGCGGCTTCGGCAGTGTATCAACAAGGGGCTTATTACGCGAACGGCGAATTCATTCAAATTCATCCAACCGCCATTCCCGGCGACGACAAACTTCGTTTGATGAGCGAATCGGCGCGCGGCGAAGGCGGGCGAATCTGGACTTATAAAGACGGGAAACCTTGGTATTTCCTTGAAGAGATGTATCCCGCATACGGCAACCTTGTACCGAGAGATATTGCCACACGGGCCATCTTTGACGTGTGCGTCAACCAAAAACTCGGCATTAACGGTGAGAGAATGGTTTATCTCGATCTTTCGCACAAAGATCCGAAAGAACTGGACGTGAAACTAGGCGGAATTATCGAGATTTACGAGAAATTCACCGGCGACGATCCACGCAAAGTACCGATGAAAATCTTCCCGGCGGTTCATTACTCGATGGGCGGATTATGGGTCGACTACAATCAGATGACGAACATCGAAGGTTTGTTTGCTTGCGGTGAATGCGATTATTCGCAGCACGGCGCCAATCGGTTAGGTGCGAACTCCTTGCTTTCCTCAATTTACGGAGGCATGGTAGCTGGTCCGAACGCTGTGGAGTATGTCGAAAACCTTGATAAGGCAACCGAAGATTTGTCTTCCACACTGTTCGAACAAGCGGCCAAGAAAGAACAAGAGAAATTCGACCACATCATGTCAATGGACGGCGACGAAAATCCGTACAAGCTTCACGAAGAACTTGGCAATGTGATGACTGAGAATGTTACCGTTGTTCGCGAGAACGACAAGTTGAAACAGACGGATTTGAAAATTCAAGAACTGATGGAACGTTATCAACGAATCAATGTCGGAGATTCTTCAAAATGGGCCAACCAGAGCGCTTCCTTCACAAGGCACCTCTGGAACATGCTGCAGCTTTCAAGGGTCATCACTTTAGGTGCACTGGCTCGGGATGAGAGCCGCGGCGCACATTACAAGCCGGAATTCCCGGATCGTAACGACGAAGATTGGCTCAAAACGACGAAAGCAAAGTTCAATCCGGAAAACAACGGACCGGATCTCGACTATGAGGAAGTCGACGTTTCGTTGATTCCGCCGCGTAAACGCGACTATTCGAAAGACAAATAAGGGGGGCAGTGACAATGAGCGACACTAACGCCAACAAGAAAACCGTCAGATTGATCATTACGCGCCAAGACGGACCGGAAGCCGCACCTTATGAAGAACAATTCGACGTCTCTTATTCGGAAAACATGAATGTCATTTCCGCCTTGATGGATATTCGTCGCAACCCCGTCAATGCAAAAGGGGAAACGACGTCACCTGTGCAGTGGGAAATGAACTGTTTGGAAGAAGTATGCGGAGCCTGTTCGATGCTGATCAACGGCAAGCCGCGGCAGGCGTGTACCGCGCTGATTGATCAGTTGGAGCAGCCGATTCGCTTGGCTCCGATGTCTACTTTCCCCGTGATCAGGGATTTGGCCATCGACCGGAGCCGCATGTTCGATGCCTTGAAGAAGGTAAAGGCATGGATTCCAATCGACGGCACGTACGATCTCGGTCCGGGACCGCGCATGCCTGAGAAAAAACGACAATGGGCGTATGAATTGTCGAAATGCATGACTTGCGGCGTTTGTTTGGAAGCCTGTCCGAACGTGAATAATAAAACGGATTTCATGGGTCCGTTCGTGTTCTCGCAAGTGGAATTGAAAAATGCGCATCCGACGGGTGAAATGAATGCTGATGAACGTTTGGATAGTTTTATGGACGAAGGCGGACTTCAAGGATGCGGAAATTCGCAAAACTGCGTGCAGGTTTGCCCGAAAGGGATACCGTTGACGACGTCGATCGCTGCGATCAACCGAAAAGCGACGGTCCAATCGTTCAAGAACTTTTTCGGAAGCCGATAATGCGTAATATGGTCGGGCACCGCCATGGGCCCGGCCGATTTTGATGATGCAAAAGCCGGCTCCTGTAACAGGAAGCCGGCTTTTGCTATAATTCCAATTCCCCGAGTCGAAGAAGTTCCACGACTGCTTGGGAACGCCCTTTGACTCCAAGCTTTTGCATCGTATTGGAGATGTGGTTGCGTACCGTTTTTTCACTGATGAAAAGTTCTTTGGCGATTTCTTTCGTAGTTTTATCTTGGACGAGTAGTTCGAATACTTCTCTCTCTCTTTTTGTTAGCAAGGGCTTCGGCCGATAGTGGTTCTCTTTCAACAATTCCCCCTCCTTGCTCGGACTAAAGAGCTGCCGGTGGAAGGAAGATATTTAGTCAACATATTGTATGACCCCTTGCAAGCTGTCGTGACTTTGACGACGCGGAATTGTCAATTTTCCGCACTCGCCGGACCGGCACTCAATTGTACTTGATTTAGTATAGATTTCCGGAGCGAAAATGTGCCGACGAAACATTTGCTTGAGTTTTTCGAGAAAGAAAGGCACAATAAATAAAAATGAAAAGGAGGGGAACCATTGCTTGATCAAACGACGAAAGTCGCGGAGATCGAGAAATCCTTGCGCATGATTGCGGGCATCATCAAGCAAAAAGGACGGGTGATTTTAAAAGAAGTTGACATCACACCGCCGCAATTTGTCGCCTTGCAATGGCTGCACGAAGAAGGGGATATGACGGTTGGCGTGCTGTCGACGAAAATGTACTTGGCTTGCAGCACGACAACGGACCTCGTCGACCGCATGGAAAACTCCGGTCTTTGCAAACGGCTAAAAGATCCGAACGACCGCCGAATCGTGCGCATACATTTATTAGATAAAGGGACCGACTTAATCCGAAAAGTGATAAGAAAACGACAAAAATACTTAGAAACGGTATTTGCAAATTTCTCGAAGGAAGAAATCGATCAATTGGAACAAAGTTTATTGCGCTTATATGAAGAGATGAATGGATAAAATGAGGGGAT
The DNA here is from genome assembly GCA_035700025.1 of Bacillales bacterium. Lineage (NCBI taxonomy): Bacteria > Bacillati > Bacillota > Bacilli > Caryophanales > Caryophanales bacterium. Next base: position 28,334 of record DASSOY010000048.1, read on the forward strand.
TCTTTGGATAAACCAATCGGTGTCATGGATTCAGGAGTGGGTGGATTGACGGTGGTGCGCGAACTGAACCGTCAACTGCCGAAAGAAGAAATTGTTTATTTCGGTGATACGTTAAGATGTCCTTACGGTTCTCGTTCACCGGAGGAAGTAAAAGACTACACATGGGAAATGACGAAATTCTTGCAAAATCTTCACGTGAAAATGCTCGTGATTGCATGCAATACCGCGACTGCTTTTGTGTTGGAAGAAATCAAAACCGAGCTCGACATTCCGGTGGTCGGTGTCATTCATCCGGGAGCCCGTTCGGCTATAAAAGTGACAAAGAACAACCGAGTCGGCGTCATAGGTACGGAAGGGACGATCAACAGCGGCGCCTATTTCGATGCTTTGAAGAACATCAATCCGGACATCGTCGTCGAAAGTGTCGCCTGTCCCTTGTTTGTTCCCATGGTTGAAAACGGCTCGTTGTCCGGACTCGAGACAGAAAAGACCATCCGTTCGTCCCTTTCCGGATTTTCTAATTTCGATATGGATACGTTAATCTTGGGGTGCACTCATTATCCTTTATTACGCGAAGCGATTCAACAGGTCGTCGGTCCCGAGGTGCAACTTATTTGTTCCGGCATTGAGACCGCAAGGGAAGTCAGCACCGTTTTGCATCATAGCAGCCTGTTGTTTACGGGTGAAAGAGAGCCCGCTCATCGGCTCTTTACATCAGGAAGACCGGCATTGTTTGCCCGAATGGCGAAGCAATGGCTTGACGTTCCTTTTCAAATCGAACCGGCCGTCTTAAGTCAATCGATGGTGACCCACGTACACGGCGACTAGAACAACCTGCAGTTTTGGTTGTTCTTTTTTTATCAGATGAATTTCTCTCTCCCTGGTCTAATCGGATGCGGGGCTCGTATAAATAATAGTACATACTTGCAGGGAGGGAGCGACAGTGAGCATGAACTGGAAAACATCCGGAGCGGCGTTGATCATAGGAGTTCCGCTGATTTTGTCGGGTTGCGGGTTCGGGGGCACGTCTCAAACGGGGCAATCGAACGATGGGGGGCAGGACGTCAACTATGTAAGTCCCGGCGAGTCGCTGAAAATGGAAGGCGATGATGCTGAAGATCATCAAACTACGAACGAAACGAAACAACAGAAAACCGCAACCGCAAAACGGACGTTGTTTCTTCTAGATTCACATGGATTGGTCGTACCGCAAACGATCGCGTTGCCAATACCTGAAGGAAAGGAAGTGTTAACACAAGCTTTGCAAGGCCTTGTCAAAGGCGGACCGCTCGCCGGTCAATTGCCGAAAGGGTTCCATGCGTTGCTGCCGGAAGGGACGCAAATCAAAGGTGTAAGCTTAAAGGACGGTACGGCGACGATCAATTTTTCCGAGTCGTTTGCCAACTATGAACCGAAAATGGAAAAAGAAATTTTGCAGGCGGTCACATGGACGGCGACGCAATTCGATAATGTCAAAAGGGTAAAACTACAGATCGAAGGGGTCGAACAGTCGGCGATGCCGGTCAATAACACGCCTATCGGAGAGAACGGAGTCAGCCGCGCAGACGGCATCAACGAACAAATCGGGGAAGTCGGGGATGTCATCGGCACGAGTGCGGCGACGGTTTATTTTCCTGCACAGGCAGGAAATGATTATTATTACGTGCCAGTCACGACAAGAGTGCATGCGGAAAACGGGAAAATTGCAGCGGTGATTGAGCGGCTCATGAAAGGGGCTCCGGAAGCAAACGGTTTGTTGGATGTTTTCGGCAGCGGCGTCAAGTTGAAAGGGAAACCTGCCGTCGAAGATGGAATTGTGACTTTAAATTTCAATGAGGCGATTTATTCGAGCAAGGAATCGCGTGCGATTTCCGAAGAAGCATTAAATGCGCTCGTCTTATCGTTGACTTCTCAGGAAGGCATTAAGAAAGTCGCCATTATGGTAAATGGAAAGGAATCCTTGAAGAGTCCGAAGGGCGAAATCCTTTCCGAACCGGTGTCGAGGCCGGCGAATGTCAATACGGTCGGCTTATAGGAGGAATAGTCTCAGCAAATTATGTTAGTATAGGAAGAGGCGGCTTTTGACCTGCCGTCTCTTTTTTCATAAATTTTCACACGATCAAGGGGGAACAAGGGAATGAGAAAAGATGGTCGAGAGAATGATCAACTGCGGTCGATACATATTGAAACGGAATTCGTGAAACATCCGGAAGGTTCCGTGTTAATCACCGTTGGCGATACGAAGGTCATTTGTTCGGCGACGATCGAAGACCGTGTTCCGCCGTTTATGCGTAACAAAGGGAAAGGTTGGATTACGGCGGAATATTCCATGCTCCCGCGGGCAACGGAACAAAGGAACATTCGCGAATCGAGCAAAGGGAAAGTGTCCGGACGGACGATGGAAATCCAAAGGTTGATCGGTCGCGCACTCCGTTCCGTGATCCGTCTCGACGAGATCGGCGAACGCACGATTTGGGTGGATTGCGACGTGATTCAAGCAGATGGCGGGACGAGAACCGCTTCGATTACCGGAGCATTTGTCGCTGTCGTCTTGGCCTTCAAAAAAGCCTTGGAGAGAAAAATGATTCAAAAGATGCCGGTCAAAGATTTCCTGGCAGCAACTTCGGTTGGCATCGATACGGAAAACGGGGCGATGCTTGATCTTTGTTATGAAGAAGATTCGACGGCTGAGGTTGATATGAACGTAGTCATGACCGGAAGCGGACAATTCGTGGAATTGCAAGGAACGGGTGAAGAATCTACATTTTCTCCCGACGAACTGCAAGCGCTTCTTGGTCTTGCGGAAAAAGGAATCCAAGAACTCGTGCGTTACCAGCAGCAAATTTTGGGAGACATTACGAAAGACGTGATGCAACGCCAATCGTAAAAAATTTGCTGGACAAGGGATGAGTATAAACATGAAACAAGTACTTGTGGCGACAAAAAACGCGGGAAAAGTGAAGGAGTTTCAACAGCTCTTTCAAAGCTTAGGCGTGAAAGTACGTTCTTTGCTTGATGATCATGACGCGGCAGACGTTGAAGAAACGGGGACCACATTTGCAGAAAACGCGATTTTGAAGGCGGAAACGATTAGCCGGAAAATGAGCGTCCCCGTCATTGCTGATGACTCGGGTCTCGTGATCGATGCCCTGAACGGCCGGCCAGGTGTTTATTCGGCTCGTTATGCAGGCAAGGAGAAAAATGATCGCGCCAATATCGATAAAGTGATGGCCGAGCTTGACGGAGTTCCGTTGGAAAAACGCACAGCGCGATTTGTTTGCGTGCTGGCGCTGGCCATTCCCGGCGAACGAACGAAAACGTACCACGGTACGTGTGAAGGATTGATTTCTTTAACGCGATCAGGACAGAACGGCTTCGGTTACGATCCGATTTTTTACGTACCGTCGAAAGGGAAAACGATGGCGGAAATGTCGAAAAAAGAAAAAAACGCAATCAGCCATAGAAGCGAAGCACTCAATCAACTCCTGGAACATTGGCGGGACTCGGCGATCTTGTGACGGTCCCGCCCGATTCCTTAACGCAGTTGACTTTTTCAGCGGAATGAGGTATATTAATAAGCGTCGCGGAAAAAAATTGCGGGTGTAGTTTAGTGGTAAAACAAGAGCCTTCCAAGCTCTGGTCGTGGGTTCGATTCCCATCACCCGCTCCATTATTTTTTTTTTGTAAAGATGTCAGTTGAGGAGTCAATCGTATTTTCATGTCCCAGCAGCTCAGCTGGATAGAGCACGTGGTTCAGCTTCATCCGAACACACGACAAGCGTACCGATGGAGACACAGCATTGAATTGCCTGCCGAGATCGGGACGACGGAGGAATCGATCCAGCGTTAAATCAATATTTTTTTTATGTCCCAGTAGCTCAGCTGGATAGAGCAACGGCCTTCAATTAGGAGCCTTTACAGGGAAACGAAAACCTGTAAAGTGGACGACACTGTATCGGTGGAACCTTAACAGACTTAAGCTGATGGCAACACCGAGGAAACTTGCGATCTTCTTCGTCGTAAGGAGAAGATTTAGGGGGTTTGAAGGCTCATCTTGAGGGTAAAAGCCCCGAAGAAGAATCAGATGCACTTGTTGTTACGTTTTGCATTTGATTATCGTGAGGTTCCGTAGAGACTATACGTGTCGCACCTGAAATGGTGAAGATATAGTCCAGACCACAAACAACACGGTTGGTGGCGAAAGTCATAGTGGTAAGCTAAGCCGTCGGTCGGGAGTTCGAATCTCTCCTGGGACGTCATAGGAAAACAGCCCAAATCTTGATTCAACAAGGTTTAGGCAGATAAGGGATGCTGACACAGATTAAAATACTGTGGGAGCATCCCTTTTTCGGCATTAGAATGAATGTATGGGTTTTAGTCGGTTTTTACCCCGTTGGGGAGTGGAAAGGATCGCCTTCTCGTGCTAACGCGAGAAGGTTTTTTGCATGGAAATCGATGCTATTCCTATCGTTCCGAGGGGAAATGGACGTTATCGGCTTCAGAATGAAAGCGCTTAATAAATATTTACAAATTCGGGGGGTTCTTGCCGGAATACGATTGTAAGCGGATTCAATAAAATCCAATAATCTAAACAGTCAAACATTTTTTAAAATAAGGGTTGATTCTTGCCGAAAAGGCGAGTATGATAATCCACAATATCAATTATTTTCACGGCGAAAGGAGTGAAGGCGATGAGCGAACAATGGATTTTTTTGGACGGGGAATTTGTCCGTAAAGCAGATGCGAAAGTTTCTGTTTATGATCACGGCTTTTTATATGGAGACGGGGTGTTTGAAGGCATTCGCGTGTACGGCGGAAACATCTTTCGTTTGAAGCAGCATCTAAAGCGGCTTTACAATTCCGCAAAGGCGATCATGCTGCAAATTCCGTATACAGTTGAGGAATTGACCGATATTATTGCGAAAACCGTTCAAAAAAACGAGTTTGCCGATGCATATATTCGGCTCGTCGTCTCTCGCGGCGTTGGCGACCTCGGTCTTGATCCATACAAATGCAAGAAACCGAGCGTCATCGTTATTGTCGAACAGCTTGCCATCTATCCGAAACAGTTGTATCAATCAGGCTTAGAGATCGTTTCGGTCGGCAGCCGCCGGAATGCACCGGACGTTTTAAGTCCTAAATTGAAATCATTGAACTATTTAAACAACATTTTGGTAAAAATTGAAGCGCATCTCGCCGGAGTTAGTGAAGCATTGATGATGAACAATCAAGGTTACGTTGCCGAGTGCTCCGCCGATAATATCTTCATCGTGAAGGATGAAAAAATATTAACGCCTCCGGGGTACATCGGCGCATTGGAAGGCATCACGAGAGAAGCGATTATCGAAATCGCCGGCGATCTCGGATACGAAGTGAAAGAGGAGCCGTTCACGAGACATGACGTGTACGTCGCTGACGAAGTCTTTTTGACCGGAACGGCTGCCGAAGTGATTGCGGTCGTGAAAGTCGACGGACGGCAAATCGGGGACGGGACGCCGGGGGAAACAACGCAGACGTTGCTCGAAGCGTTCCGCCGACAAGTAAGAATCGACGGATTGAAGGTATTGACGGAACAAGAACAAGTCAGTTGATTCTCTGTAAATAAATAATCTTAGAAAACGATGACGGGGCAAAAGCAGCAGAAGCGAGTATCTTCAGAGAGCCGGCGGGTGCTGGAAGCCGGTGGTACTGTCTGTTCGCGACATCCCCCCTGAGTGTTTCCCTGAAAAATGAAGGCGTGACTAGGGGAAGCCGAGTGTTTGTTCAATCGTTCGAACACTTGTTATAAAAACGAAACGGCAAAAATGTCGTTTCCGAGGCGCCATTTGCAAGAATGGTGCAAATAAGGGTGGTACCGTGAAATTGGACCTTTCACCCCTTAAGACGGGAGTCTTATGCGGGTGGAAGGTTTTTTTGTTGAGAGAGACAGAGGAAGACCCACATCAATTCTAGGATAGGGAGTAAGGAGGTTCCAACGTGAATGTCGAATTAAAGAGGGAACGCACCGAAAAAGCGAAGATCATGAGCGGCGCCGACATGCTTGTGGAGGCGTTGAAACAGGAGAAGATCGAAATGCTTTTCGGGTATCCCGGAGGAGCGGTATTGCCAATTTACGACGCGTTGTATGACAGCGGAATTCGCCATGTGCTCGCGCGTCATGAACAAGGAGCTGCTCATGCGGCGGAAGGTTACGCGAGGGTTTCGGGAAAGCCGGGCGTGGTGATTGCCACTTCGGGACCGGGAGCAACGAATGTCGTTACTGCGTTGGCGGATGCGATGATGGATTCGCTGCCCGTGGTCGTGTTTACGGGACAAGTAGCCTCGAATGTGATCGGCACGGATGCTTTCCAGGAATCCGACATCATGGGCATTACGATGCCGATTACGAAGCATAATTACCAAATTCGAAATACCGAGGACATACCGAAGGTCGTAAGGGAAGCATTCCACATCGCAACGACGGGACGTCCGGGACCGGTGCTCGTCGATATTCCGAAAGACATTGCTGCCGGCAAAGGAACGTATGAACGGCCGCAAAGCGTGCGTTTGCCCGGGTATGTTCCGAATGTGACGCCGAATCAATTGCAAATTCAAAAATTGGCGGAAGCGTTAAGTCACGCGAAGAAACCGGTCGTTCTCGCAGGCGCAGGCGTCTTGCATGCAAAGGCCCATGAACAGCTTCGGGAATTTGCAACGAGTAACGGCCTGCCTGTCGTTCATACGTTGCTCGGTCTCGGCGGTTTCCCGGGCGACCATGAACAGTTTCTCGGCATGGGCGGCATGCACGGCACTTACGCAGCGAACATGGCTTTATACGAATGCGACTTGCTTATTAATGTCGGTGCACGGTTCGATGACCGATTAACTGGAAACTTGAATCATTTCGCACCGAAGGCGAAAGTCGCACATATCGACATCGATCCGGCCGAAATCGGCAAAAATGTGCCGACGGAAATTCCCGTCGTCTGCGATGCTAAATTAGCACTTGACGCATTGAATGAAACGACACGTGAAGTACCGGACATTGCGGAGTGGATGGACCAATTAAAAAAATACAAAGAAGAATATCCGCTCTGGTACGAGAGACAAGGAACGACGCTGAAGCCGCAAGCGCTCATTGAAATCATCCACAGGCGAACGAACGGGGAGGCGATCGTCGTCACCGACGTTGGCCAGCATCAAATGTGGGCGGCGCAATATTACGCATTTGGCGAGCCGAACCGGTGGGTGACGTCTGGAGGGCTCGGAACGATGGGATTCGGTTTGCCGGCGGCGATCGGCGCCCAGCTGGCCCGTCCGGACCTTCCAGTCGTTGCCGTACTCGGTGACGGTGGAGTGCAAATGACGATCCAAGAGCTAGGCTTGTTGCAAGAAACGCAAATGCCGGTAAAAGTTTTCATCTTTAACAACGGGGCGCTTGGCATGGTGCGGCAATGGCAATCCATTTTTTACAACAAACGTCATTCCGAATCGCTTCTTCCCGTTCAGCCGGATTTCGAAAAACTCGCGCAGGCCTACGGGATCAAAGGGTTGAGTGCTTCAACGCCTTATGAGGCGGAAATAGCCGTACAAGAAGCTTTGAAAACGGACGGACCGGTGCTCGTCAATTTCCAAATTCCGCAGGAGGAGAACGTCTATCCGATGATTGCGCCAGGGAAAGGATTGCATGAGATGACGGGGGTGAAACCGTGAAACGGATCGTAACCGCGAAGGTTAACAATCAGGCCGGTGTTCTTAACCGGGTAACCGGGTTATTTTCGAAGCGGCATTTCAATATCGAAAGCATTACCGTCGGACATACAGAGACGCCAGGCCTATCGAAGATGACGTTTGTCGTTCATGTGGACTCGAAAAGAGACATCGAACAGTTGTTGAAACAGTTGAATAAACAAATCGACGTTTTGAAAGTTTCCGATATTACCGATCAACAAGTGGTTGCGCGTGAACTCGCGCTCATTCAAGTCGTTTCACCGGTTTCGACGAGAAGCGAACTCGTCGGATTGATCGAACCGTTTCGAGCGAGCCTCATCGACGTCAGCCGGGAAAGTGTGACGGTACAAGTGACAGGCGATCACGAAAAAGTGGAAGCGTTGATCGATCTGCTTCGTCCATACGGGATCAAGGAGTTGGCGCGGACCGGGATAACGGCGTTCCCGCGGGCGTCGCAAAAGTCGGTAACGGATATGAAGCCGTTTTCCATCATCAAATAATACAAACAAACAAGGGAGAGGATTCGAGTGGCAAATGTTTATTACAATGGTGACGTAAATGAGAAAGTATTGAGCAATAAAACAATTGCGGTGATCGGTTACGGTTCCCAAGGACATGCGCATGCGCAAAATTTGCGTGAAAGCGGTTTTCAAGTCGTTGTCGGGTTACGCCAAGGCCGGTCGTGGCAAAAAGCTGAAGAAGACGGGTTTCAAGTTTCTTCAGTTGCTGAAGCTGCGGAACAGGCGGATGTAATTTCCGTGCTGCTTCCCGACGAAATGCAACCGAGCGTTTACGAAAATGAAATCAAACCGGGTCTCACGGCCGGAAAAACGCTTGTGTTCGCACATGGGTTCAACATTCATTTTCATCAAATCGTTCCTCCTGAAGACGTCGATGTCATTCTCGTCGCACCGAAAGGTCCGGGTCATATCGTTCGCCGTACTTACGTAGAAGAGGCCGGGGTTCCGGCACTCGTCGGGGTGCATCAAGATGTGAGCGGGCAGGCGAAAGAAACGGGTCTTGCTTACGCGAAAGGTCTCGGTGCGGCGCGGGCCGGCGTGTTGGAAACGACGTTTAAAGAAGAAACGGAAACGGATTTGTTCGGCGAGCAAGCGGTGTTATGCGGCGGACTCACGTCTTTGATCAAAGCAGGATTCGAAACGCTTGTCGAAGCCGGGTATCAACCAGAATCGGCGTACTTTGAATGTTTGCACGAAATGAAATTGATCGTTGATCTCATTTACGAAGGCGGTCTGGAAACGATGCGTTATTCGATTTCCGATACGGCGGAATGGGGGGACTTTCAATCCGGTCCGCGCGTGATCGATGACAGCGTAAAAGCAAACATGAAGAAAGTATTGGAAGATATTCAAAACGGCAAATTTGCGAAAGGCTGGATTCTCGAAAACCAAGCGAACCGTCCGGAATTCATGGCCACTCGCCGCCAGGAAAGCAACCATTTGATCGAAAAGGTGGGTCGTGAACTACGCTCAATGATGCCGTTCGTCAAGCAAAAAGGAAAGGAAGTGGTGATCGATGCGCACCGTTAAGATTTTCGATACGACCTTGCGGGACGGAGAACAATCGGCCGGGATCAATTTAAATTTTACAGAAAAAATGGAGATCGCCAAGCAGCTCGAACGACTTGGGGTCGATGTGATCGAGGCTGGTTTTCCAGCGTCGTCCCCCGGCGATTTTCGCTCGGTTAAAGCCATCGCGGAAACGATGCGGCACTGTTCGGTCACCGGACTTTCCCGTACGAACCGCAACGATATCGATACCACGTGGGAGGCTTTGAAAAACTCCGCGGAACCGCGCCTTCACGTTTTTTTGGCAACATCGCCGGTTCACATGACTTACAAATTGAAACAAACGCCTGAGCAAGTCATTGAACATTCGGTTGACGCCGTTCGATACGCGGCGCAAAAATTTCCGCAAATCGAATGGTCCGCCGAGGACGCCACCCGGTCCGATTTGGACTTTCTCGTCCAGATCATCACGAAAGTGATCGATGCCGGGGCAACAGTGATCAATCTTCCTGATACGGTCGGATACACGACCCCCGAGGAATACGGAAAGATGTTTTCTTACGTTAAACAACGGGTGCCGAACATTGATCGTGTTACGTTGTCCGCCCACTGTCACGATGATCTTGGAATGGCGGTCGCCAATTCGCTCGCGGCCATCGAAAACGGTGTCGAGCAAATCGAAGGATGCATCAACGGAATCGGAGAACGTGCCGGAAATGCTTCTTTGGAAGAAATCGCGGTCGCCTTGAGAATTCGCAAAGATTTTTATCAAGCGGAAACAACTTTGAACCTGCAAGAAATCAAGCGTACGAGCGCTTTGATCAGCAAGCTTACGGGCGTGATGATCCCGCCGAACAAAGCGGTCGTCGGTGACAATGCTTTCGCACATGAATCGGGCATCCATCAAGACGGTGTCCTCAAGGAAAAAACGACTTATGAAATTATATCGCCCGAACTGATCGGGCTGTCGTCGAACCGGATCGTGCTCGGAAAACATTCCGGACGCCACGCTTTTCGCGACAAGTTGAAAGCGCTCGGTTATGAATGGAACGATGAAGAATGCAAACAGTTGTTTAAAAGGTTCAAAGATCTCGCAGACAAGAAAAAGCAAATTACCGATGAAGATTTGTTTGCGCTTATGACCGAGGAACGGGCGGCGGAAAATGGTTACGAAGTACTTGCGGTTCAAGTGCAGTATGGTACGAATCATACGCAAACGGCGACGATGACGCTGAAAACGCCGGATGGCAAGACGATTCAAGAAGCGGCTACCGGGTCCGGCAGCGTTGAAGCGATTTACAATACGATTGAAAGAATGCTCAGTTTTCCGGTCCATTTGGACGATTACCGGATTCAATCCGTCGGTGAAGGAAGGGATGCGCTTGCGGAAGTTTACGTAAAGGTGGTCGTTGACGGGATGGAAGGAAGCGGGAGAGGTACGGCGCAAGATGTTTTGGAAGCTTCAGCAAAGGCGTATGTTAATGCCGTGAACCGGGTAAGCGCGAGGCATCGGCAAAAGATCGCCGCCAGCCATTCGTAAGACGAACGTGAAGGATTGTCGGGCCGTGTAAAAAAGACAAAGACGGGATAAGTGGAGATCATGAGAAACCAGGAGGATGAAGCGCATGATGAAAAGAATCGCTGTATTGCCGGGGGACGGGATTGGTCAAGAAGTGACGAAAAGTGCGGTGCACGTTTTGAAAGCCGTCGGCCGCGAGTTTGGACATGATTTTCATTTTTCGTATGCGCCTGTCGGAGGAGCCGCCATTGACAAGGAAAACGATCCGCTTCCGGAAGCGACGTTACGGCTTTGCCGGTCGAGCGACGCGATTTTGTTCGGTTCTGTCGGCGGTCCGAAATGGGATGGCGTGCCGCGCGAACAACGGCCGGAAAAAGGGTTGCTCACTTTGCGAAAGACGCTCGGGTTGTATGCAAATTTGCGTCCGGTGAAAGTGTTTTCCGGATTGGCCGGTCAATCTTCCTTGAAACCGGAAGTCGTCAGCGGGGTAGATTTCGTCATTGTTCGCGAATTGACCGGCGGGTTGTACTTTGGAAAACCGAGCGAACGCCGGCGAAACGGAAACGACGAAGAAGTCGTCGATACGCTTCATTATCATCGCAAAGAAATCGAACGGATCCTCGAAAAAGCGTTTGAAACGGCTGCGCAAAGAAAAGGAAAAGTGACGTCGGTCGACAAGGCCAATGTGTTGGAATCGAGTCGGATGTGGCGCGAAGTTGCCGAAGAAACGGCAAAGCGTCATCCGGAAGTTACGCTCGAGCACATGCTCGTCGACCGTGCGGCGATGGAACTCATTCACAATCCGAAGTCGTTTGATGTCATCGTAACGGAAAACATGTTTGGGGACATTTTAAGCGATGAAGCCTCAATGTTGACGGGTTCGCTTGGGCTGCTTCCTTCGGCTAGTTTGAGCGAAAACGGACCGGGATTGTTCGAACCGGTACACGGTTCCGCCCCTGAAATTGCCGGTCAAAACGTCGCGAATCCGATGGCCTCGATCTTGTCGGCGGCGATGATGCTGCGCTATTCGTTCGGTTTTGAAAAAGAAGCGCAGGCGGTCGAAAAAGCGATTACGGACGTCATCGACAGCGGACATCGCACCTCAGATCTTGCGGTTCGCGGAGGTCGAACGCTCGGAACGAAACAAATGACGGAAGCCATTACGTCGGTTTTGGAGGAAGATACGACGACGGCAGGAATCATGTCTGCTTATGCGTAACAGGGGGTGGAGAGATGGCAGCCAAGACAATTTTTCAAAAAATATGGGACGGACACATTGTTGCCGCTGAAGAAGGAAAACCGGCCTTGTTGTATATCGATTTGCATCTTGTTCACGAAGTCACTTCCCCGCAAGCTTTTGAAGGCTTGCGGCTTGCCGGCCGCCGGGTGCGGCGTCCCGATTTGACGTTTGCCACGATGGATCACAACATTCCAACGGTGGATCGTTTCAACATTCGTGATGAAATTGCCAAAAAACAAGTCGATACGTTGCAAGAAAACTGCGAACAATTCGGCATTCCGCTCGCCGATTTACGAAGTCCGGAACAAGGGATCGTTCACATTATCGGTCCGGAACTCGGGTTAACGCAACCGGGCAAAACGATTGTGTGCGGGGACAGTCATACGTCGACCCACGGTGCCTTCGGCGCTTTCGCGTTCGGCATCGGAACGAGCGAAGTCGAGCATGTGTTAGCAACGCAAACGCTTTGGCAACAGAAACCGAAAACGTTGCAAGTGAAAATCAACGGCAAGCTCGGCGCTGGAGTCACTGCCAAAGATGTGATTCTTGCTTTGATCGCAGAATACGGGATCAATGTCGGCAACGGTTCCGTCATCGAATTTACCGGGGACGTGATTCGGGCGATGTCGATGGAAGAGCGCATGACGATTTGCAACATGTCGATTGAGGCCGGGGCGCGCGCCGGTTTGATTAGTCCGGACGAAACGACGTTTGAGTATATGCGCGGGAAAAAATATGTGCCGCAAGGCGCGGAATTTGAAAAAGCTGTGGAGAAGTGGCGGGCGCTTGCGACCGATCCCGGCGCGGAATACGACCGGACGGTGGAATTGGATGGAGCGATGATTGAGCCGCGGGTGACGTGGGGGACGAATCCTTCGATGGGCGTTTCAGTGAACGCTTGCGTTCCCGATCCACGGGATTTTCGCGATGACAACGAACGAAAAATGGCGGAACACGCGCTGGATTATATGGGTTTGCAAGCGAACACGAAAATTACCGACATCGAAATTCAACATGTGTTTATCGGATCGTGCACGAATGCGCGCATCAGCGATTTGCGAGCCGCCGCATCGATCATCAAAGGCAGGAAAGTAGCTCCGAACGTTCGAGCGATGGTCGTTCCGGGTTCGCAATCGGTCAAAAAACAGGCTGAAGCGGAAGGATTGGATGAGGTATTTCGCGAAGCCGGTTTCGAATGGCGTGATGCGGGATGCAGCATGTGTCTCGGCATGAATCCGGACATCGTGCCTGAAGGGGAACGATGCGCGTCAACGTCGAATCGGAATTTTGAAGGCAGGCAAGGAAAAGGGGCGAGGACGCATCTCGTCAGCCCTGCAATGGCCGCGGCGGCCGCGGTTGCCGGAAGGTTTGCGGATGTGCGGCAATTTACCATTGCCGAAAGGAGCGGAGCCTAATGCGGAAATTTGCAACATTCACGGGGAAAACGGCCGTATTGGACCGTACAAACATCGACACTGACCAAATCATTCCCAAACAATTTTTGAAACGGGTCGAAAGAACGGGGTTCGGGCAATTTTTATTTTATGATTGGCGGTTTCATCGTGACGGTTCGAAAAACCTTTCCTTTGAGCTGAACCGACCGGAAACGGAACACGCGGAAATTTTACTTGCCGGGGAAAACTTCGGTTGCGGTTCCTCGCGCGAGCATGCGCCGTGGGCGTTAGCGGATTACGGTTTTAAAGTCATTATCGCCCCGAGTTTTGCGGACATTTTTTACAACAATTGTTTAAAAAACGGATTGCTTCCTATTGTAATGCCGCACGATAAGGTGAAACGGCTCATGAGTGAAAGTACGTTGAAGGTCGATTTGCACAATCAAACGATTTTCGACGCGGGCGGGAACGCATACGCATTTGACGTTGACCATTACTGGAAAGACATGCTGCTCAAAGGCAAAGACGAGATCGATATAACGCTTTCCTATGAAAAAGCGATTGCTGCTTACGAACATTCGCGGTAAAATGATTTTGAAGCTTTGACTGAGCAAGAGGGTCAAAGCTTTTTCGTTGCTTGTCCGGGTGGGGAGAACCTGTTAAACTTATGGGGATTCAGTAGGAGACGGAGCGATTGCCTTGGATAACGATAAAACAATTATTCCTATGCCTGGTCTTTACGAAAACTACATTGAACAAGGCACGAGAGCTGTGGAGGAGCAAGAATACGAGGCTGCTGAACAATGCTTCAAAACGGCTCTCTTAGTGGAACCGGACGGCATCCGCGCCCGGTTCGGTTACATTTTGAGCCTGTATCAAAACGGCAAACTCGCGGAAGCGAAAAGTCGCTGCGAATCGTTCATTTGCGATGAAATCGGGGACATCGATGATTATTTTGATGCCTTGCACGTCTATGCCTCGATTTTGAGAGATCTCGGCGAGACCGATCAGGCAGCGGCTATTTTGAAAATGACCTTGCAAAACCAAGACATGCCGAGCGTGGAAACGGCGGAGAAATTTCGCCAATGGCTGCGGTTGTTTTTGGAGAATGCGAAACAAGGAACAACGGCTGGTGAATCAGATCGTGAAACCGTACCCGGCGAAGACGGTTTTTTAGACGAAGAGAAATGGTCGGATGCGAAACAACTTTTGACGGATCCGGATTGCGACCCTTACGTAAAGAGTCTCTTGTTGAAAGACTTGAAGGCAGACGGTTTAAAGAAGGAAGTTTCGGTACACAAGTTGGGCCAAACCTTAACCGTAGATCTCGGGACATTGCCTGATAATGAAGACGACGATTTGTATCAAAGCGTCCGAAGTCGTCTGGAACAGCTGCTTGAGTCCGAAAACCCTACTTTGTACGAGATGGCGTTGCAACTTTGGGACCATTTCACGATGACCTTGTATCCGATCGCGTTATCACCGAGGCGGCCGGAATTGTGGGCCGCGGCCGTCTACGTATATGTGCATGAAATTAACGGCATGCAGCAAGATGCGAACTCGGTTGCAGTGTTGCATGAGGTTTCCGCTTCTGAATTGGCAAAGACGGTCGAATACATCGATACGGTGGAAACGTCGACCTCGTTTTAGCTCTTGTGCCAATGCTTGCCGCCGTTTGTGTTATTGTTGAAAACAGGGCGTCCTATGTTATAATGAGATGGTTGTAAACGAACGGACATCGATTGAATAATTGGTTGGAGGGAAAGGATTTTATGACTGCGAAATGGGAAAAAACGGACAAAAATGTCGGTCAATTGACGGTAGAGGTTGATGCCGAGAAAGTTAATCATGCGCTGGATGAAGCGTTTAAAAAAGTCGTCAAACAAGTAAACGTACCCGGATTTCGTAAAGGAAAAGTACCGCGATTCATTTTCGAACAACGTTTCGGTGTTGAATCGCTTTATCAAGATGCGCTTGATCTTTTGCTTCCGAAAGCTTACACGGAAGCGGTCGACGAAACGGAAATCGAACCGGTGGCTCAGCCGGAGGTCGACATTGAGCAAATCGAGAAAGGCAAGCCGCTTGTCTTTAAGGCGACCGTAACGGTTAAGCCGGAAGTGAAGCTCGGCGAATACAAAGGGTTTGAAGTCGAGGAACAAGAGACGGAAGTGACCGAGGAAGAGATCGAGAGCGAAGTGAAACAGCTTCAGGAACGTTTCGCTGAACTCGTCGTGAAGGAAGAAGGCGAGATCGAAAACGGCGATACGGCGGTCATCGATTTTGAAGGATTCGTCGACGGGGAAGCTTTCGAAGGCGGAAAAGCGGAAAATCACTCGTTGGAAATCGGCTCAGGTTCGTTCATCCCGGGATTCGAGGAGCAGTTGATCGGGCTCAAAGCGGGAGACGAGAAGGATATCAACGTTACGTTTCCGGAAGATTACGAGGCTGAGGACTTGAAAGGCAAAGAAGCCGTTTTCAAAGTGAAGGTTCATGAAGTGAAACAAAAGCAGCTTCCGGAGCTTGACGATGAGTTCGCCAAAGATGCGGACGAAGAAGTGGAAACGCTCGAAGCATTGAAGGAAAAGATCGGCAACCGCTTGAAAGAACAAAAGGAACAACAAGCGGAAAATTACAAGCGTGACACGGTTGTGGAAAAGGCGAGTGAAAACGCCGAAATCGAATTGCCCGAAGCGATGATCGATAACGAGTTGGATCGGATGCTGCAGGAGTTCGAACAAAGGTTGCAAATGCAAGGGGTGTCCCTTGACATGTACTTCCAGTTTTCCGGAACTGACAAAGACGGACTTCGCGAACAGATGAAAGACGACGCCGTGAAACGTTTGCGCGCCAACTTGACGCTTGAAGCGATCGCGAAAGCGGAAGACGTGCAGGTGAGTGATGAAGACGTCGAGAAGGAACTGGAAAAAATGGCCGAGCAATATAAACAATCGGTCGATCAAATCAAAGCGCTGCTTGCCGCGCAAGGAAGCGGCACAGAGGCGATCAAGGAAGACTTGAAGCTTCGCAATACGGTGGAATTCCTTGTCGAGCAAAGCAAAACGGTAAAGAAAGACGAAGCTTCTTCCGATAAAAAAGAGGAAGCGGAAAAACAATAAGCGGCGGATTTTTGCGGGGCACGATTTTTTGCGATCGTGCCTCCTGCCTTATTTATCGATCAGGATGAATCGGTTGTTTGAAAAGAACCCTTTTGAGGAAGAATAATCATTAGGATTTGGATTATACATATAGTATGCCGTCATGCAGCTTGTGGATCGCCGGAAAGGTTATTGTTTTCGTTTCCGTCGTTGTTTATGGTACAATGCGTACATAATCGGATCACATGTTGACCACTGTCTTGGTGATCATAAGTAAGGGGTGATTTCATGTTTAAATTCAACGAAGAAAAAGGACAATTAAAGTGTTCGTTTTGTGGAAAAACACAAGATCAAGTTCGCAAACTGGTCGCTGGACCGGGTGTATATATTTGTGACGAATGCATCGAACTGTGTACGGAAATCGTTGAGGAAGAGCTCGGATCGGAACAGGACGTGGAATTCAAGGAAGTTCCGAAACCCCAGGAGATCCGTGAAATTCTCAACGATTACGTCATCGGCCAGGACCAAGCCAAGAAAAATTTGTCGGTGGCGGTGTACAATCACTACAAACGCATCAACTCCGTTAACAATCATGACGACGTGGAACTCGCGAAAAGCAACATTGTGATGCTTGGACCGACGGGAAGCGGAAAGACGCTGCTCGCCCAGACGCTGGCACGCATTTTAAATGTGCCGTTCGCCATTGCGGACGCGACATCACTGACGGAAGCCGGCTATGTCGGGGAAGATGTCGAAAACATCTTGCTCAAGCTCATTCAAGCTGCCGATTACGACGTCGAGAAAGCCGAAAAAGGCATCATTTACATCGATGAAATCGATAAAATTGCCCGTAAATCGGAAAATCCGTCGATTACGAGGGATGTATCCGGCGAAGGGGTTCAACAAGCCTTGTTGAAAATTCTTGAAGGAACGACGGCGAGCGTGCCGCCGCAAGGCGGAAGGAAGCATCCGCATCAAGAGTTTATCCAAATCGACACGACGAACGTGCTGTTTATTTGCGGCGGTGCCTTTGACGGCATCGAGCAAATCATAAAGCGCCGTCTCGGCAAGAAAGTGATCGGTTTTGGTTCCGACGCGAAATCACCGGAACTCGACCAGTCCGAGTACTTGGAAAAAGTGCTTCCGGAAGACTTGCTTCACTACGGCTTGATTCCGGAATTCATCGGCCGCCTGCCGGTCACCGCAAGTCTTTCGCCGCTCGACGAAGATGCGCTCGTGGAAATCTTGACGAAGCCGAAAAATGCGCTCGTGAAGCAATACAAAAAATTGCTGGAACTCGACCATGTCGAACTCGAATTTACGGACGACGCGCTGCGAGAAATCGCAAAATTGGCGATCAAGCGCAAGACGGGAGCGCGCGGATTGCGTTCGATTATCGAAGGAATCATGTTGGACGTTATGTTCGAACTGCCTTCAAAAAACGACATCGTGAAGTGCACGATTACAAAAGAGACGGTCACGGACAACATGTCGCCGACTTTGATCATGGAAGACGGAACGATCGTCGAAGAGAAGAAAGAGCCGAAAGAAAGCGCCTGAGAACGAATAGCAAACGAAGAGCCGGTTGAAAAACCAGCCGAATGAAATGTTCGGTTGGTTTTTTGTATACGAACGAGCAAAGGCACGATCGGCCAGTGACGAAGGCTTCGGATCAGCGAAGATTTCTTCGCCGATCCTGTTTATCGCAACTCTCACCGGGAGATAATATGCATGGTGCAAAACATTTCCGGGAGGTTGATGAACAACGATGAGTTGGACTTCGATTGCTTTAATCATACAGCTGTTTTTCGGTGTCGTGATCGGTCTTTATTTTTGGAACTTGTTAAAAAACCAGCGTACGCAAAAGGTTTCGATCGATAAAGAATCGCGCAAAGAAATGGAACAATTGCGCAGGATGAGAAGCATTTCCTTATCTGAACCGCTTGCCGAAAAAGTGAGACCGGCTTCCTTCCGCGAAATCGTCGGTCAAGAAGACGGCATTCGCTCGTTGAAAGCCGCTTTATGCGGTCCGAATCCGCAGCATCTCTTAATTTACGGTCCGCCGGGGGTAGGAAAAACGGCTGCCGCCCGGCTCGTATTGGAAGAGGCAAAGAAAAATCCGCAATCGCCCTTCAAGAGAAACGCTGTCTTTGTTGAACTGGACGCCACGACAGCGAGATTCGACGAACGCGGGATTGCCGATCCATTGATTGGCTCCGTGCACGATCCGATTTATCAAGGCGCCGGCGCAATGGGACAAGCTGGTATTCCGCAGCCGAAGCAAGGGGCCGTTTCCCATGCACACGGCGGTGTCCTTTTTATCGATGAAATAGGCGAGCTGCATCCGATTCAAATGAATAAACTGTTAAAGGTGCTCGAGGATCGCAAAGTTTTTCTTGAAAGCGCCTATTACAGCGAGGAAAACACGCAAATCCCGAATCATATTCACGACATTTTCAAAAACGGGCTTCCGGCGGATTTCCGCATGATCGGTGCCACTACTCGGCAGCCGCAGGAGATTCCGCCTGCGATTCGCTCACGGTGTCTCGAAGTATTCTTTCGCGAAATTCGCCCAGACGAAATTCGAAGCATTGCCGAACGTGCCGCCAAAAAAGTAAATTTCACCGTTTCGGACGCGGGAATTGACTTGTTGGCGAAATATGCGCAAAATGGCAGAGAGGCGGTTAATTTGATTCAAATCGCGGCGGGACTCGCGATCGCGGATCAAAAGAAAGAAATCAGCTTATCCGATATTGAATGGGTGCTGCATTCGAGTCAAAGTTCTCCACGACCGCAGAAACGTATTCACGGACACCCGGAAATCGGCGTCGTCAACGGGTTAGCGGTATACGGTCCGAACACGGGCGCGTTGTTGGAGATTGAAGTGACGGCCATTCGCGTACAGCGAAAAGGAACGCTTAACATTACCGGAATTGTGGAAGAGGAAAATATCGGGAATCAAAGCAAGTCGGTCAGACGAAAAAGTCTCGCGAAAGGTTCCGCAGAAAATGTGTTGACGGTTTTAAGGACTCTCGGTTTGCCGACCCATCACTATGACATTCACATTAATTTCCCCGGCGGTATTCCGGTGGACGGGCCGTCGGCTGGTACGGCAATGGCAACAGCCGTCTACTCGGCAATCAAGAAACGTCCGGTTGATCACGTTGTGGCGATGACCGGAGAAATCAGCGTGCGCGGCATGGTGAAACCGGTTGGAGGTGTCGTCGCGAAAGTAGAAGCGGCGAGGCAAGCAGGCGCCGAGCGCGTGTTGATTCCCCGTGAAAACAATCAATCAATTTTACATGAAATTGAAGGGATTGAAGTCGTTCCCGTTGATACGTTTGAGCAAGTATTACATTTTGCGCTCAATTCCACGGATGAGAAAGAACAGAAAGAACTTTCATCAACGCCAGGGGTGGTGTTTCCGTCATCTACCCGTTCGTTATAGAGGTTGATCAATTATTTGGAGGTGTACCCGATGGCAAATGATAAAAATTCAATCATTCCCCTCCTGCCTCTTCGCGGCTTGCTCGTGTATCCTTCCATGGTCGTTCATCTAGACGTCGGCCGCGAAAAGTCCATTAAAGCTCTCGAACAAGTGATGATGAACGATCAACTCATTTTTTTGTCGACGCAGTTAGAAGTGGCTGTCGAAGATCCTTCTCCCGAAGATTTGTACGAAGTGGGTACGATCGTTAAAGTGAATCAAATGTTGAAATTGCCGAACGGCACGATTCGCATTCTTGTTGAAGGGGAGAGACGCGCGAAGATCAAGCAGTTTACGCAGGAAAATGAATATCTTGAAGTCGCGTACGAAGAATTGCAAGAACATCGAGACCCGGGACTCGAGGAGCAAGCACTCGTGCGTTCCGTTTTGCACCTGTTTGAGCAGTATACCTCAATGTCGAAGAAAATTTCCGCAGAAACGTACGCTTCCGTGGCCGATGCCGAAGACCCCGGCTATTTGGCGGACATCGTTGCTTCTCATTTGCCATTAAAAATTAGGCAAAAACAACGGATTTTGGAAACACTCGATATTAAGGAACGTCTTCATAAAATTATTGAAATTTTGAACAATGAAAAAGAAGTGTTAGGTCTCGAAAAGAAAATCGGGCAACGCGTCAAACATTCCATGGAAAAGACACAAAAAGAATATTATTTGCGTGAACAAATGAAGGCGATTCAAAAAGAACTCGGGGAAAAAGAAGGAAAGAACGGCGAAATCGCAGAGTTTAAAGAAAAAATTGAAGAAGCGTCGATGCCGGAAAATATCGAGGAGGCGGCGCTGAAAGAGCTTGACCGCTACGAAAAGGTTCCCGCAAGTTCGGCGGAGAGTTCGGTGATCCGCAATTACATCGAATGGTTGATCCAGCTTCCGTGGAAGGATGAAACGGACGACAATCTTAACATTCGAAATGCGGAAAGAATATTGAACGAAGATCATTACGCGCTCGAGAAAGTGAAAGAGCGGGTATTGGAATATTTGGCGGTGCAACAACTTACCCGTTCGATGAAAGGACCGATCCTCTGTCTTGTCGGCCCGCCGGGCGTCGGAAAAACGTCGCTCGCCCGTTCAGTGGCTAGAGCGTTGAACCGGAAATTCGTCCGCATTTCATTAGGCGGCGTCCGGGACGAAGCGGAAATCCGCGGGCACCGACGCACTTATGTTGGCGCCATGCCGGGAAGAATCATTCAAGGAATGAAAAAGGCGAAAACGATCAACCCGGTGTTTTTGCTTGACGAAATCGACAAGATGGCAAGCGATTTCCGCGGCGATCCTTCATCCGCTTTGCTGGAAGTGCTCGATCCCGAACAAAACCATACGTTCAGCGATCATTTCATTGAAGAACCGTACGATTTATCGAAGGTAATGTTTATCACAACCGCCAATTACGTCGCGGGGATCCCGCAGCCGCTGTTGGACCGAATGGAAATGATTTATATCGCCGGTTATACGGAACTGGAAAAGCTCCACATTGCCGAACGGCATTTGTGGCCGAAACAATTGAAAGAACACGGATTAAGCAAAGATAAAGTACAAATTCGAGAGGGAGCGGTCCGAAAAGTGATCCGCCAGTATACGCGCGAAGCAGGCGTACGCACGTTGGAGCGTCAGTTGGCGGCCGTTTGCCGGAAAGCGGCGAAAATTCTCGTTTCCGGAGACAAGAAGCGTGTGATCGTTACGGAAAACACGATTGAAGAGCTTCTCGGCAAAGCGCGTTTTCGTTACGGCAAAGCCGAAGAAGAAGACCAAATCGGCGCGGCAACAGGGCTTGCGTATACGACAGCAGGCGGAGACACGTTATCGATCGAAGTTTCGCTTTATCCGGGTAAGGGAAGGCTGACGTTGACCGGCCAACTCGGCGATGTCATGAAGGAATCGGCACAAGCGGCTTTTAGTTATATCCGGTCGCGCGCGAAAGAATTCGACATCGATCCTGATTTTCATGAAAAAAATGATATTCACATTCACGTACCAGCCGGAGCAACGCCGAAGGATGGGCCGTCGGCGGGGATAACAATCGCAACGGCATTAGTTTCGGCCTTGACAGGGATGGCCGTGAAAAGGGAAATCGGCATGACGGGCGAAATCACGCTTCGCGGCAGAGTGCTGCCTATCGGCGGGTTGAAAGAAAAGACGTTGAGCGCTCACCGCGCAGGTTTGAAAACGATCGTGTTTCCGAAAGACAACGTAAAAGATTTGGATGACATCCCTGAGAGCGTTCGTAAAGAAATCGACATGGTTCCGGTGACGCATATGGACGAAGTGTTGAAACATGCGCTAGTGGAGGATGTGACAACCGTTCGTTAAGCAGACTGTCGCCGTTTTTTTGCGGCATGCAAATGCGGTTGAAATACGTTTCGAAGATTGCGGAGGAGAAACGATGAAAGTTCACTCGGTAGAATTGTTAATCAGCGCCGTTCACCCGAAGCAGTATCCCTCGGGCGGGCGGCCTGAAATTGCATTGGCGGGACGCTCCAATGTGGGAAAATCCTCGCTCATCAACAAGATTCTCAATCGAAAGAGCATCGCAAGAATCTCTCAAAAACCCGGCAAAACCCAAACGCTGAATTTTTACAAGGTCAATGATTCTTTTATTTTCGTCGACGTTCCCGGTTACGGCTATGCAAAGGTTTCGAAAAAGCAGAAAGAAACGTGGGGACCGATGATTGAAACGTACATGACGAAGCGGCCGTATTTGAAAGCTGTTATTTTAATCGTAGACGCGAGAAGACCGCCGACGAACGACGATCAAATGATGTATGACTGGTTAAAGCATTTTGGAATCCCGGTGATCGTAGCGGCGACGAAAGCGGACAAAATAAAAAAATCGCAGTACAGCAAGGCGCTGCAAGCTGTAAAAACAACGCTCGACATGGAGGAATCGGACCGCTTGATCTTGTTTTCGGCACAATCGGGAACAGGAAAAGACGATCTTTGGAAGGCAATTTTGTCCTATGTGTAAGTGAACACCGAGCAATTTTAAGGAAAGACTAGTCATTCCGCCTTATTTACATAATAATCAAAGCATATGCCTAATTATGCAGACATAGCATGTTTGTCCTCTTATTTGAATATTGTTACTGTAAAGAAGTTGAACAAATCGGAAAGGGGTCAATAACATGATCTTGAAGAAATCCTTCATGCTGTTGCTCATGATGACGGTGCTCGTTGCTCTAGCTGCATGCGGTTCCAGTCAGTCAAACGGCGGCGGTTCGGGCGATGGTGAAAATGCCTCCGAATTTAAGCTCGTTGAACCCGGAAAGTTTACATTTGCGGCTTCCGGCGAATTTAAGCCGTTCAGTTTCATGAAAGACGGCAAAATGGTCGGTTACGACATTGCTGTAGGTCAGGCCATAGCAGAAAAACTCGGCCTTGAACCGAATCAGCAAAAGGTGAAATTTTCCGGAATTGTCTCCGGCGTCCAACATCATCGTTACGATGCGGCTGTAGCCAGCCACACGATTACTCCGGAGCGCAAAGAACATGTCAATTTCTCGCAACCGTATTATTATTCGGGTCCGCAAATCTTCACGCGCCCTGGCAGCGAAATCGAAACAGCCGAAGATTTGAAAGACAAAGAAATATGCGTTTCCCGCGGGTCGACCTATGTAAAAATCGCGAAAAAATATACGGATAACATTTCTCTCGTCGATAGTGACGTCGTTGCTTTGCAAGGGTTGGCTAAAGGTCATTATGACGTGGTTATCACTGATGCGATCACTGGTCAAAAAGCGATCAACAGCGGCGTCAAAATTGAAGGGAAACAAGTGCTTGGCCAAAGCAAGCAAGCGGTAGCGGTTCCGAAAGACCGTCCGAAATTGTTGGAAGCGATCAACGAAGCGTTGACCGAATTGAAGGAAAGCGGAGAACTCAAAGAGATCAGCATGCAGTGGATTCATAAAGATATCACGAAACCGCTCAACGAAAATCAATAATGTTCGGAATGTGCGCGGATTCCGCGCACATTCTTAACCTTCAAGGAGGGATTTGCTTGGCGGGATTTTTCCATGCTTTTTTCGAAAGTTTTGATTTGTTTCTCAACGGATTAAGGATCACACTTGAAATAACGGTAAGTTCCATCTTTTTCGCCTTGATTATCGGGCTCTTGTTTGCCCTTTTTAAAATATCCGGAATCTCTATTTTAAAAGGCATTGCTGACATTTATGTTTGGCTTGTTAGAGGAACGCCGCTCATCGTGCAGATTTTCGTCATTTATTATGGACTTGTTGATATCATTATGGTTCCACAGTTTTGGGCGGGAACCGCTGCGCTTTCTTTTCATATTGGCGCTTACATTACGGAAATCGTCAGAGGCACGATTCAATCGATTGATAAGGGGCAAACTGAAGCCGGACGCTCGCTAGGGATGACCAAAATGCAAACGATGAAAAGAATCGTATTGCCGCAAGCGTTTCGCAGGGCTGTCCCGCCGCTCGGCAATCAATTCATCATCGCCTTGAAAGACTCTTCTCTCGTTTCGTTTATCGGCATGCAGGAATTGTTTGGCGTGGCGAATACGCAAGGGTCGAATCATTACGCTTTTTTGACGTACTATACGATCGTGGCGATTTATTATTTGTTCATCGTTTTGATTCTTACTCTATGCGTGAACTTATTAGAGAAACGCTTATCCGAAAGCGAATAGGAGGTTCGGTATGTCTGAAGGCAAAGTGATGATCGAAGTCGAGCAGTTAAACAAGTCGTTCGGGGATCTCCACGTGTTGAAAGACATCGATATGACGGTGAAAGAAAGCGACGTCGTCGTACTGATCGGCGCGAGCGGTTCAGGAAAAAGCACGCTGCTCCGCTGTCTCAATTTTCTCGAAATGAAGGATAGCGGTAACATTCTTATCGAAGGGGAAAAGATAGAGGCCCATACGCACAATTTGAACGAAGTCCGCCAACGTGTCGGCATGGTGTTTCAGCATTTCAACTTGTTTCCGCACAAAACGGTGCTCGGCAACGTAATCGAAGCTCCGACGCAAGTTAAGAAAGTGCCGAAAGAACAAGCGATCAAGGAAGGTAAAAAGCTCTTGGACAAAGTTGGACTCGGCGATAAATATGACGTTTATCCTTCGAAATTATCCGGCGGGCAGAAACAGCGCGTTGCGATCGCCCGTGCGTTAGCAATGAAACCGGACATCATGCTGTTCGACGAACCGACGTCTGCGCTTGATCCGGAGCTTGTCGGAGAGGTGCTGGCGACCATGAAGCAGCTCGCGAACGAAGGCATGACGATGGTCGTCGTCACTCACGAAATGGGGTTTGCCCGTGAAGTCGGCGATTGGCTCGTTTACATGCATGACGGTCGTATCGTTGAACGCGGCGATCCGAAAAAAGTGTTTGAACATCCGCAGGAAGAAAGAACGAAAGAGTTTTTAAGCACGATCTTGTAAAACAAGAAGGACAATGCTCCGCGGCTGCCGGGCATTGTCCTTTTTGCGATTAAACAAAATAGACGACGTAAATGTAAAGGCTTGACAAGATCAAGGAAAGAAACGTGAGCGGCGCGCCAATTTTTAAAAAGTCGAGGTAAGTGAATCCTTGCCCTTCTTTTGTTGCCATGCCGGCGACGATGACGTTCGCCGAAGCGCCGATAAGTGTCCCGTTTCCGCCGAGGCAAGCCCCGAGTGCGAGCGACCACCATAAAACGTTGGCTTTCTCTTGATGGCCGTCCAAACCAAGACCGGCGATCATGTCTTGAATTAACGGAATCATGGTTGCCACATATGGAATGTTGTCAATCGTAGCAGACGCGACTCCCGAGACCCAAAGAATGAGCATTGAGGCGACCGTCAAGTCTCCGCCGGTAATTTCCAAAGCACCGGAAGCGAGATATTCAATCACACCGACGTCGACGAGTCCTCCGACAAGCGTAAATAACCCGACGAAGAAAAAGATCGTTCCCCATTCGACATCGTGAAACACTTCCTCGAAATCTTCGTCCTTAACCCCGATCAACATGAGCAGCGTCGCCCCGCTCATCGCGATAACCGGGGCTTCGACGTGAATGATCGAATGCAGCACGAAGCCGAGAATCGTCAATCCGAGGACGACCATGCTTTTTTTCATTAATCTTTCATTTTTGATAAAGGCTTTTTCGTCCAATTCCATTAATTCTTCCCGTTTAGACGTCTCGACGACCATTTGTTTTCGATAAATGAAATACAAAACGAATGCGGAAACGAATCCGATGACAACGACAATCGGGGCTAAATTCACAAGAAACGCGTTGAAAGAAAGTCCGGTCGCCGCGCCGATCATAATGTTCGGCGGGTCGCCAATCAATGTCGCCGTTCCGCCGATGTTGGAAAACAATATTTCCGAAATGAGAAACGGAACGGGGTTGACCCCGAGAATTCGCGTAATCGAAAACGTGATCGGAACGATGAGCAGAACCGTCGTCACGTTATCCAAAAAGGCGGAGCCGACGCCAGTTAAAGCGCATAGAATAAGCAAAATTTTCATCGGTTCGCCTTTCACTTTTTTCGCTGCCCAAACCGCTGCATATTGGAAAACGCCGGTTTTGTTCGTGATTCCGACAAGGATCATCATGCCGACGAGCAAAACGATCGTGCCCCATTCAATATGTTCCGTAAACGCGGCATGCATCTCGACGATTCCGAAAATGACGATGAGCCCTGCTCCGGCAAGTGCTACGACGGTGCGGTTCAGCTTCTCGGAAATGATGAACACATAAGCAAGGACAAAGACGGCGACGGCAATAATGATTTGCATGGTTGAAGCTTCGGTTTCCATGGCTTTCCCCCTTGTAAATTCTTCCATAAAAACAAAAGAGGAGCCCGTCGGTGACAGGCTCCTCCAATAAAACAAACAATCTTTTTTATTCGGTTGCTCTTACTATAAACGATTTTTCTGTTGGGATCAAGCAGAACCTTTTTGTCAAAATTGATTACGAGATCGGCTTGCTTTTTTTCTTCGTATCTTGTAAACTAGCATCAAAACTCATGATATAGTATGTGATCTCTTGATCGGATACTATATATGGTATATCGTGTCACGTTTCAGGTGTCATTTGGAGACTTAATAGGGAATCCGGTGAAATGCCGGAGCTGTCCCCGCAACTGTAAATGCCGACGAAATGAGAACATCCACTGGAAAGAGAAGAGCTGTCCAGAGCTCTTCGCCGGGAAGGACTCAGAGTAGGAAGAAGCATGAGCCAGTAGACCTGCCGAAACGTGCATGTTTCCAATCTTCGGGGACTGAGATTGAGAGACGGCACATCCTGCTTCGCCATCCAAGGCTTGTCTTTTTGTGCCGTTTTTCACCTCATCCCGCAAAAGGATGAGTTTTTTTCATTTTATAAGGAGGTTTGTGAATGTCTATTGCATTGGAAAGCGAAGCATTGAACATGTGGATGGCCGAAGCGTGTGCCGGACTGAGGAAATGTGATCCGGAAAAATTGCAATACAGGTTTGAAAAGCAAGTTCACGATCGAATGGAAGCGGATGAAAAAAGGGATTTGTTGATTCGCACAGCCTGTGAAATGACGACCGCAGAAGAGCCGGACTGGCAATATGCGGCTGCTCGTCTCCATTTGAAACGCCTGTATGCGGTCGCAGCAGCTCATCGCGGCAATGAAGGCGGCTATGGTTCTTTGTACGCATTGATGGAACAGTTGACTGCAAAAGGGTGGTACGGAACTTATCTGTTGGAGGCGTACACGCGCGAGGAAGTCGAAACTTTGGAAGCTTACATGAAACCAGAACGGGATCAATTGTTTCATTATGCCGGTGTCAAAACGTTGTCCGATCGTTACTTGATCAAGGGATTGAACGGGGAAGTGCTTGAACTGCCGCAAGAATTATTCATGGGTGTTGCCATGCACTTGGCCATGCGCGAGAAGGACAAATTAGGATGGGCAAAACAGTTTTATGATGTGTTGTCGAGACTTGAGGTAACGGTGGCTACGCCGACGCTCAATACCGCCCGAAAACCCGAACCGCAATTGTCGAGCTGCTTTATCGATACTGTGGAAGACGATTTATGGAACCTTTACAACGTCAATCAAAGTTTCGCACAGGTGTCGAAGCGCGGAGGCGGACAAGGGATTTACATAGGCAAAGTAAGAAGCCGCGGATCCGATATTAACGGGTTTAAAGGAGTCGCAGGAGGTGTTGTCCCGTGGATCAAAAACTACAACAACACGGCGCTGGCGGTCGACCAGCTCGGCGTTCGGCGGGGAGCGGCGGCGATTTATCTCGACGTCTGGCACGCGGACATTTTCGACTTCCTTAATTTGAAAACAAATAACGGTGACGACCGAATGAAGGCGCACGACATTTTTCCGGGTGTTTGCGTTCCCGATTTGTTCATGAGGACTGTAAAGGAGCGCGGGAAATGGTATTTGTTTGATCCGCACGAAGTACGGAAGCGTATGGGCTTTCGCTTGGAGGACTTTTACGGCAAGGCGTTTGAGGAGAACTATACCGCATGTGTCCGCCACCCTGCATTACGGAAAAAGGAAGTCGAAGCGATCGACATTATGAAACGATTGCTGGCCAGCTGTTTTGAAACCGGGACGCCGTTTTTGTTTTTCCGCGATCATGTGAATCACGCTAACCCGAACAAACATCGCGGGATGATTTACAGCTCGAACCTTTGCACGGAAATATGTCAAAACATGAGTGCGACGACACTCGAAGAGACCGATCATAAAGGTGATCGGATCACGATGACAATGAAAAGCGGTGATTTCGTCGTATGCAATCTTTCGTCGATCAATCTCGGGAGCGTTCGGACGAAAGAGGATATCGAGCGCGTCGTTACTTGCCAAATCCGAATGATGGACAACGTCATCGATTTGAATACGTATCCGGTGAAACAGGCGGAAATTACAAATCAAAACTATCGCGCGCTCGGACTCGGTACTTCCGGTTATCATCAAATGTTGGCGCAATCGGGAATCGCCTGGGAGTCCGAAAACCATTTACGAAAAGCGGACGAGTGGTTTGAATGGATCAATTATTGCGCGGTAAAAGCGTCCGCCGAACTCGCGGAGGAAAAAGGGGCTTACCCGTTGTTCCGCGGCAGCGAATGGGAAACCGGGGAATATTTTGAACGGCGCGGCTACAAAGATGAAAAATGGCAAGCATTGCGGAAAAAAATCAAAGCGACCGGAATACGTAACGCCTATTTGTTGGCGGTTGCGCCGACGAGTTCGACGTCGTTGATCGCAGGCACAACCGCCGGGATTGATCCGGTCTTCCGGAAATTTTATATCGAAGAGAAGAAAAACGCGCTCATCCCGCAGACAGCACCGGGATTGAACGAGAAAACGACGTGGTATTACAAGGAAGCGCATTTGATCGACCAGCATTGGAGTATTCGCGCGGCAGGTGTCAGACAGCGCCACATTGACCAGTCGCAGTCGTTCAATTTGTACATTACACCGCAAATTACGGCTAAGGAAATGCTCGGGCTCATTGTTTCGGCATGGGAAAACGGCTTGAAAACCGTTTACTACGTGAGGAACCAAAGTCTCGAAGTGGACGAGTGCACGAGTTGTTCATCATAATTGACGAAACGGAGGATAAACGATGCAACGGGTGAAAAACAAACTATTTAACGAACACGGAGACCGTGATTGGGGAAAACGAAGAATCATTGGCGGCAACACAACGCATCTTATTGAATTGAACAATGTGAAATACGACTGGGCGTACAAGTTGTACCGCGGAATGATGAATAATTTTTGGATCCCGGAAGAAATTCCGCTCGCTCAGGATGCCAAAGATTATTCGGAATTAACCGATGCGGAAAGGGAAAGTTACGACAAAATCATCAGTTTTCTCATCTTTCTCGATTCGCTGTTGACGACGAACCTGCCGAATATTAATGATTACATTACCGCACCCGAAGTGAATATGGTCTTGACGGTTCATACGTTCCAGGAGGCGGTTCACTCGCAAAGCTACGGCTACATTCTCGAGAGTGTTTGCGATGCGCAAACGCGCGACAAGATTTACAACGAATGGCGGGAGGATCAGCAGTTATTGCGGCGCAACCGCTATATAACCGATCAATTCGAGCGCTTCATCGATGAACCGAACGACGAAAATTTCCTGCGGACGGTGATGGCCAATTATATCCTTGAGGGCATTTATTTTTATTCCGGTTTTTCGTTTTTCTATTCGCTTGCAAGAAGAGGGAAGATGAGCGGAACGGCCACGGAAATCAAATACATCCAACGCGATGAATTTACTCACCTCGCCTTGTTTCAAAACATCTTTCACGAATTGCGAAGAGAAAATCCGTCGTTGTTTACCGCCGGGATGGTCGAAGAATTGCGAGAGATGATGAGGAAAGGCGTGGAACATGAGATTGCTTGGGGGAATTATATTGTCGGGAATCGGATCAGCGGGTTAAGCAAAGGAATGATCGATGCCTACATCAAATATCTCTCTAACCAACGGTTGAAGCGGCTGAATTTGGACGTATTGTTTCCGGAAATTCGTGAACACCCGCTTCCTTGGGTGGAAGGGTTCGGAAACTTGAATGAGACGAAAACCGACTTTTTCGAACAAAAGGTGACGAATTACTCGAAGGCGTCCAATTTAAATTGGGATGAATTGTAAGGAAAACGGGCCGGCAACGCCGGTCCTCTATTTTATCGTTTTCGCCATGCCCGCCTTTCGGCATATGAAACGCATTTTCGGCAGACCGGAACTTTCTTCCCGGCATCGCTGAAATAATAACGGGCGTTTTTTGCCGGTTTCCTGCAAATTTCGCATTTTTCGAGGCCGAACCATTTTTTTATCGCTGGGAACAAACCTTTCACCTTCCTGTACGAATTGTTGTACGAGTTGCCAAGATTGAAACGGGTGTCGTTTTTTGATACTTTAAGAGAGGACTTCGGCACAAAGATTCAAATTCCCATCACAATTTATACATAGCGTTTGAACGTGCCGTGTTATAATAAGATTAGCATACGTACGGTTTTGGAGTGACATACATGCATATTTTAGTGGTCGGACTCAACCATCATACGGCACCGGTCGACATCCGGGAAAAATTCGCGTTCACCGAAGACAGCTTTGAGCAAGCGTTAAAGCAGTTGCGCGCCCAAAAGAGCATTCTCGAAGCGGTTGTCTTGTCGACGTGCAATCGTACGGAGATTTATGTCGTCGCTGATCAATCCCATACCGGACGTTATTATACGAAAGCTTTTCTGGCCGAATGGTTCGGAACCGATCGTGAAGTTTTCGCGCCGTATTTGGACATCCGCGAAGATGAACACGCCGTTGAGCATTTATTCAGGGTCTCTTGCGGGCTCGATTCGATGATTCTCGGCGAAACGCAGATTCTCGGACAAGTTCGTGAAGCTTTCTTTGCCGCACAACAGGCAAACACTACTGGGACATTGTTCAACCATGTTTTTAAACAAGCGTTGACGATCGCGAAGAAAGCACAAACGGAGACCAATATTAACGAGAATGCCGTATCCGTCAGCTACGCGGCGGTCGAATTGGCGAAGCAAATTTTCGGCAGCTTGGAAAGGAAGAACGTACTCATCGTCGGCGCGGGGAAAATGAGCGAATTGACGGCGAAACATTTGCATGCATGCGGGGTTTCCCACGTGACGGTTGCCAATCGCACGCATGCCCGTGCCGAACAGTTGGCGGACAAATTTTCCGGGAAGCCGATCGCCATGGAGGAAATCGGTCGATCTCTCGTGAAGGCGGACATCTTGATCAGTTCGACGGGTTCCGACGGGGTCGTCATAACGAAAGAGCGCGTCGCTGCGGCGGTGAAGAAGCGAAGGGGACGTCCGCTGTTCATGGTCGATATTGCTGTGCCGCGCGATATCGATCCGGCTTTGCATGAAATGGACGGTGTTTTCTTGTACGACATCGACGATTTGAATGAAATCGTGCAAACGAACCTTGCGGAGCGGAAAAAAGAAGCCGAGAAAATCGAGTTGATGATTGAGCGAGAATTGGCCGCATATCGCGACTGGCTGAATACGCTCGGCGTCGTTCCGATCATCACCGCTTTGCGGCAAAAAGCACTTGCGATTCAGGCGGAAACGATGGAAAGCATCGAGCGGAAACTGCCGGATCTTGACGAGCGTGAAAAAAAAGTGCTTCGAAAGCATACGAAAAGCATCGTCAACCAGTTGCTTCGTGATCCGATCACGGGCATAAAGGATTTGGCCGGAGAGCCAAACAGTGAACACGCTTTGCAATGGTTTACGAAACTGTTTGCGATCGAGGAAGAAGTGAAGGCGGAAATGGAAAAACAGGCGGCCACACAGCGCGCGGTGTCGACGCACGCTCCTTCGCCTTCCGTATCCGTTCAGGATGCGCCGGCACGCTCGTAAGAGGGTGGTGATACCTTGAATTACACGGGATGGCTCTATGAATATACGGTCATTCTTTACGCGCTGGCCGTTTTAGGATATTTCATAGATTTTTTGCAAAACAACCGGAAGGTAAACCGAACTGCCTTCTGGTTGCTTTCTATTGTATGGATTTTGCAAACGGTTTATTTCGTGGAAGAATTGCTGAGGATCGGGGAGTTTCCGATATTGACGCCGTCGAAAGGCTTGTTTTTTTACGCCTGGGTGTTGGTGACATTGTCGCTCGTCGTCAATCGTTTGTTCCGCGTCGACGTATTCGTTTTTTTCGTCAATGTCATCGGCTTTATGATCATGGCCGTTTATTTGTTCGCGCCATCGCCGCGCGTATCCGATGTGTTGACGAGTCATTTAATGTCCGGACTGCTTGTCATTCATGTCACGATCGCTTTTCTCGCTTACGGGGCGTTCACGCTGTCCTTTATTTTTTCGGCGATGTATTTCATCGAGCATCACATGTTGAAACGGAAAAAGTGGAACAAAAGGATGATTCGCTTCGGCAGTCTCTCTCAATTGGAACGGTGGTCGTTTCTTTGCAACATGGTCGGCGTTCCATTATTGTTGATCAGCCTTATTCTCGGCATGATTTGGGCCAGTCTCAGACTGCGGCATTTTTTCTGGTTCGATCCGAAAGTCATTTTATCTTTCGTAGTATTTCTCGCCTACAGCGCTTTTTTGTATCAAAAGGTGGCCAAAGGCAAGCACGGCAAAACGCTCGTTTACTGGAATACGGCGGCTTTTCTCGTTATACTCATCAACTATTTTCTGTCGGAAACATTAACGCATTTTCATTTATGGTCACAATGACGAGTTCAATAAATTAGGGGGTCTTCTCATGCGGACGATTACGGTCGGTTCGAGAAAAAGCAATTTGGCGCTCGTCCAAAGCCGTTGGGTTATCGAGCAATTAGCTGAAATCACTGATCGCTTCACGTTCGAAGTGAAAAAAATCAGCACGAAAGGGGATCGTATTCTCGACGTTACGCTTTCGAAAATTGGTGGCAAAGGGTTATTCGTTAAGGAAATTGAAAGAGCTTTATATGAACGCGAGATTGACATGGCGGTGCACAGCATGAAAGACATGCCTTCGGAAATGCCGGACGGGCTCGTGATCGCCTGCATCCCGGCGAGGGTGGATCCTCGCGACGTTCTCATTACCCGCGGAAATCAAAAATTGTCGGAATTGCCCTCAGGAGCGGTCGTTGGCACGAGCAGTTTGCGCCGCGGCGCGCAAGTGCTTGCCCATCGCCCCGATTTGCAAGTGGAACCGGTGCGCGGCAACATCGATACGCGTATAAGAAAATTGAAAGACGGTCAGTTCGACGCGATTGTTCTCGCTGCTGCCGGGCTCGTCCGGATGGGATGGACGGATGACATTGTCACAGAGTTTCTCGAGCCATCCATCTGCCTTCCTGCGGTCGGGCAAGGGGCGCTCGCGATCGAATGCCGCGAAGATGACCATGAGCTTTTGGCTCTACTCGGCGAAATCAACGATGAAGCTACGTTTCGGACAGTATCGGCCGAGCGGGCGTTTTTGCGCACGCTGGACGGCAGCTGCCAAACGCCGATTGCTGCATTTGCCGAAGAGCAAGACAACAACCGGGTAAAGTTGACCGGGCTCGTTTCCAGCATCGATGGAAAAACGCGGTTTCGCGGAGAGAAGATTGGCGTCGATCCGGAGGAAATCGGAGTCTCATTAGCGGAGGAACTGCTGGCGCAAGGAGCGAGAGACGTGCTGGCCGAAGTGAAAGAGGAGCTTGACTAAAGATGAAGCGGCCATTGGAGGGGAAGCGGATTCTCGTAACACGGGCGAAAGAGCAGGCCGAATCGTTGTCGGCACTCATTAAAGAACGTGGCGGGAAGCCGGTCGAACTTCCGCTCATCGCCGTCCGGAAAGCAACTGTTGCCGGAGACATCTTCAAGCAATTGCTGGCGTTCCAGTGGATCGTGTTTACAAGCGCGAACGGCGTTCGCTTCTTTTTCGAGCATTTGCGGGAACGGCATGTCCAGCTGCCGGAGGAAGTGAACGTGGCCGTAGTCGGGGAGAAGACGCGTGAAGTGTTGTCGGATTACGGTCGTGAAGCGGATTACGTACCGGACAATTTCGTTGCCGAAAGCTTGGCGGAGCGGCTGAAACCAGAAATCCAGGCTGGCGCGCGCGTGTTGCTGCCGCGCGGCAATTTGGCGCGCGATGTGCTGTTGGACAAGTTGAAGTCGTTTGGCGCGCAGGTGACGGCGCTTACCGTTTACGAAACCGTTCCGGAAACTGCGGGCCGCGAAACGTTGATTCGTTTGCTCCAAGAAAGAGCGATCGATGTCGTGACGTTCACGAGTTCGTCGACCGTGAATCATTTTTTCATGTTGATCGAGGAAGTGTTCGACTCCCTGCAACTGAAAGATTTCGCTTTCGCATGCATCGGCCCGGTAACGGCCCAAACGTTGCGAAAACATGGGATTGCCGCTGACATTTTGCCTGAGCGTTATCACATACGCGCGTTAGTGGAATCCATTGAAGATCACTATTTGAAGGAGGGTTTCCGATGAAACCATTTGCGCGTCACCGCCGTCTGCGCAGGAACGAGAACATGCGCCGTCTTGTATCGGAATCAAGGCTGACGAAGGACGACATGATTTATCCGATTTTCGTCGCCGATGGCAATGATATAAAACGGCCGGTACCCTCGATGCCGGGCGTGTTTCAATGGTCGCTCGACCGGCTCGACGAAGAATTGACTGCCGTAAGCGAAGCGGGCCTTTCGGCTGTACTTTTGTTCGGCGTGCCTGAAAAGAAAGATGCTGTCGGATCGGAGGCGTACTCAGATCAAGGCATCGTCCAAAGGGCGACGGTGTATATCAAGGAACATTACCCGCAGCTGCTCGTGGTTGCCGATACGTGCCTCTGTGAATTTACCGACCATGGGCATTGCGGCATGATTGAAAACGGCGAGATCGTGAATGACGAAAGTCTCGAAGTGCTGGCGAAATCGGCCGTATCACAGGCAAAAGCGGGTGCGGACATTATCGCGCCTTCCAACATGATGGACGGATTTGTCACGGCTATCCGTGAACAATTGGATGAAGCTGGCTTCGAACATATTCCGATCATGTCGTATTCGGTCAAATACGCGTCGGCTTTTTACGGGCCGTTTCGTGACGCGGCGGGAAGTGCCCCCGCCTTCGGCGACCGAAAAACGTACCAAATGGATCCGGCCAACCGGCTTGAGGCTTTTCGTGAGGCGGCTTCCGATGTTGAACAAGGAGCTGATTTCTTAATGGTGAAACCGGGCTTGCCGTATCTTGACATTGTTCGCGATTTAAAGGAACGGTTCGATTTGCCGCTTGTCACGTATAACGTGAGCGGCGAATATTCGATGGTGAAAGCGGCCGCGAAAAACGGGTGGATCGACGAAAAGAACGTCGTTATGGAAATGCTCGTCGGCATGAAACGAGCGGGAGCGGACTTGATCATCACTTATTTTGCGAAAGACGCGGCCGCTTGGCTCGATGAAGGAAACGGGGGGAGACGATGAGAAGTTTTGCGAAGTCGGAGGCGGCCTTTGCTGAAGCGAAAAAGAAAATGCCCGGCGGGGTGAACAGCCCTGCTCGAGCGTTTCAATCGGTTGGTCGGACGCCGGTTTTCATGGAGCGCGGCAAAGGTTCACGCATTTACGATATTGATGGAAACGAATATATCGATTACGTGCTGTCGTTCGGTCCGTTAATTCTCGGGCACGCGGATGAAGAGGTCGTCGCGGCGATCAAAGCGGCTGCGGAAAAAGGGACGAGCTTTGGAGCGCCGAACGAATGGGAGACGAAACTGGCTAATCTCGTCATTGACCGGGTGCCTTCCATCGAAGTCGTAAGGATGGTGAATTCGGGCACGGAAGCGACAATGAGCGCGGTTCGCCTCGCCAGAGGGTACACGGGACGCGACAAAATCCTCAAATTTGAAGGCTGTTATCACGGGCACGTCAATTCGCTGCTCATCAAAGCCGGATCCGGCATTGCGACGCTCGGGTTGCCGGACAGTCCCGGCGTTCCGGCCAACCTCGCCGAACATACGATTACGGTTCCGTATAACGATTTGGCGAGCGTTCGCGAGGCATTCCGCCGTTTCGGCAGCGAAATTGCCGGCGTGATCGTGGAGCCGGTCGCAGGCAATATGGGCGTCGTGCCGCCGCTGCCTGAATTTTTACAAGGATTAAGAGACCTCACGAGCGAATACGAATCGTTGCTTATCTTCGATGAAGTCATGACCGGTTTCCGCGTCGATTATGGCTGCGCGCAAGAACATTTCGGAGTCACTCCTGATTTGACTTGCCTTGGCAAAGTCATCGGAGGCGGCCTTCCAGTCGGCGCGTACGGCGGAAAGCGTGAAATTATGGCTCACATTGCCCCTGACGGACCGATTTACCAGGCGGGCACGCTCTCGGGCAACCCGTTGGCGATGGCAGCTGGATACGCCACGTTGCGGCAACTGGATCGATCGGTTTACGAAGAATTGTCTCGCAAAGCGAAACAACTTGAGAAAGGATTGCACGAAGCGGCCGAGGAATACGAGATTCCTCATACGATTAATCGGGCGGGATCGATGCTTGGCTTCTTTTTCACGGATGAACACGTCGTGAACTACGAAACGGCAAGCGGTTCTGATTTGGAACGTTTCAAATCTTATTTTTCGACGATGTTGGAAGCGGGCGTATCGCTGCCGCCGTCGCAGTTCGAAGGACTGTTCTTGTCGACGGCTCATGATGATAATGATCTTGAGCAAACGGTGGAAGCGGCCCGCCTTGCTTTTTCCAAACTGAATAAAGGTTAGAAACGCAGCTGCCGGCGGATCAACCGCCGGTTTTTTTTATGGGACCGGGTTCATATTCGAATGTTTTCGTTCATAAACATTTGTAAGGAATGAATCTTTTCAAGGAGGTCAGCGCCTATGTCGGAAAAATCCCCGGATCATCTTCGGTTTTCTATCGAAGAGTCACTCTGGTTGGAAAACGGGCATGATGTGGACGAAGTCGTTTCCTTGTCCCTGGAACCCGACATTTCCATCATCGAAAATAAACATTATGTGTCCGTAAGAGGTTCTTTGCGGCTGAACGGTGAATACCGTCCGCTTTCGTCGGAAACTTTGGAGACGGAATCCGCTTTTGAAGACAAGGAAGATCGCGTGCTGCGCAACCAGTCGATGCGGCCGATCGACAAATTGAGAGAAGGCGAAAACGGCTTGAACGAGCTTGAACACCGGTTTCCTGTTGACATCACGATTCCGTTGAGCCGGATTGACCGTCTCGACGACATTTATGTCGACGTCGAAACGTTTGATTACACGGTGCCGGAAAGCAATTGTCTGCGATTGTTTGCCGATCTTTCGATCGTCGGGATGGTCGGAGAACAAGAAGCCGGAAAAGAAGAAGAAAGATCGGAACGGGTGGAACGTGCGGCAATGCAGGCAGAAGAAACGCAGGCTCGCCAAGGCGAGGAAGCGGAACGCGAAGAAGAGCAGCGCACGGCGGTCGCGAGCGGCAACGCTGAGAGCGAGCGTCAGCGGGAACTGGAATCGGCGAGCGTTGCGGAGGAGAGGGAAGTGCAGCGTGAGCTGGGAGGTTCGGCTGAGCGGGATGAAGCGGTCAGCGAGAGGGGCGTGCAGGAGGAAGCGCGTGAAGAAGGGAACGCGGATGCGGGAGTGTATGAGCCGTTTCGTTACGAGGCGCACCGGGAGCCGACGGACGAGGAAAGAGCGGTCGTCGATCCTGCGCGGGATGCGGAAGCGGAGCGGATGCCGCACGTGGAGATGAAATCGCGGATTGAAGAAGAGGGCGAGGCGCACGGGTCCGAGCAGGAGGCGCAGCCGGATCGAGAGCCGGTCGGCGGTGAAGGGTTAGTGGAGGATGAAAGTTCGGAGGATAAAAGTGAGTCCCATTCGGCAGGCTCGCGCGAAGAAGAGAATGCGTTGTATTTGACGAAAATGATGACGAATGAAGAGGAAGCGTTTTCGAGGTTGAAGATGTGTATCATTCAACAGGGGGACTCGTTACAATCGATCGCTGAACGGTATCAATTGCCGTTGTCGCAGTTGCTTCGGGTGAACGGGTTGGAAAGCGAAACCGTTTCTGAAGGACAGATCTTATACATCCCGATCTCGTCATGATGGTTTTCGCAGGCAGCGCTGACGTGAAGTTTGCCGCCGGAAGCAACATGGCAGGTTTCAGGTTAAGGAAAGCGGGGGTGACGGCGTGAGCGGGAATATAGCCCCGGTCTTGTCGCATTATCAACTGTATCCAAACGTGATCGAATCGTTTGGAAATGTTCATAAAATTTCCGGGCTGAATGGGGTTTTCGCCTTAAAGCAGACAATGTTGACGCAGGAACAGAGGGCGTGGTTCGCCCACATCATTGATCGGTTAAAGGGGTTGTCCTTGGATTCCCTCCTTTTGCCGCTTCCGACGAAAACCGGACAACCTTTTGTAATGGAAGAGGGGATGACTTATTATTTGACGACGTGGTGCGCTGCACGAAACGACGGAATCGTGAGCGAAGAAGAACGAGCGCTGGAGACGGCGGCCGTTTTGCACCAATTGACCGAAAAAGAACAATCTTATTCAGCTGACATCGTCGAATCATCCTCCCGTCTATTGCTGGATCGCTGGTCAAAACAACAGGACGTTCTCGAAACGTTTGCCGCCGAGACAGAGAACCGTTTAACCTTCACGGCTTTTGAACGGTCTTTTCTTTCGGCTCGCGACCGAATTTTTACGGCCGTGGACCGTTCGAAGCAAAGATTGAGCGCCTGGAAAACAACAACGAACCGAAACCGACGGTTCCGAGTCGTGCTTTGTCACGGACAATTGACCCCGGCACATGCCATCGACGGGCATTTGGTGAATTTTGAACGCGCGTTGCTCGACGCTCCTTCCCGCGATCTGGCTCAATTTTTCAGGAGTGCGGTCTTGAGGGCGAACACGCAACGTTCGGATGCTGCGCCTTATGATTGGCTGCTGCGTTACGAAGAAATATTTCCGCTTCGCGTCGAAGAACGTCAGCTGCTCGCTGCTTATTTGTCTTTTCCGGACGCGGTTTATCAAGTCGTTCGCCGATTTATCGATCAGGAACCTCGAAACAACAGTGAGTTTGCGGCGATCTTTGACCAGCGCTGGCAGCGGTTTTTACAATTGGAGCAGTTGGCAGACAAATTGAGCGAATAGCTTTAAGCGAATCGTCCGGTCAAATCATTTTTTTCGAATATAAAATGTACAAGCAAACGAGAATTACGAGCAATAGCAAATCGAACATCGTCGGGTGCAAAATCGTGCGCACCATTTGAAAGACGACGATCGGAAGACAAAATGGTTCGAACGCATCACGAAGTTTTCGCAGCCGCGTCGGAAGTTTGTACTTGTTGTAACGTCTCATGACGATCCCTCCGTTGATCGTACGGTTAGAATTAGTTTATGACACGGCTCCCGCTGCGTGCCCATCGTTTAAAACGTTCGGTTTTTGTCCATCCTTGTTGACGAAACGAGCGAAACGGGGTACACTACAAACAAATGAAGAAATGTGATGATGGGGAGCAGTACATCGCCCGCCTGTCCAGAGAGGGAAATCCGCAGGCTGCAAGATTTCTCGAGGTTCGAGCGGTGGAACGTCGCCCCGGAACTGCCTTTCCGAACGCAAGTAAGAAAGGCCGGCATGAAAAGCCGTTATCTCGTTTGAGTGTACAGAGATCGATCTGTAAATTAAGGTGGTACCGCGAAACTAACTTCTTTCGTCCTTACGGCGAAGGAAGTTTTTTATTTTGATTAAAAGTCGGGAGGCGATCCAATGGAGTTACCGAAAAAATATGATTCGCAACACACGGAAAGCAATAGGTACAAGTTTTGGCTGGACGGAGGTTTCTTTAAAGCGACCGGAGATGAGTCGAAAGAACCGTTCACGATTGTCATTCCGCCGCCAAACGTCACCGGAAAACTGCATCTGGGTCATGCGATGGAAAATACGATGCAAGATTTGCTTATTCGGTACAAGCGTATGAAAGGTTACGACGCATTGTATTTGCCGGGCATGGACCATGCAGGCATTGCAACACAGGCGAAAGTGGACGCTAAGCTGCGGGAGGAAGGAATCAGCCGCCATGATCTCGGACGGGACAAGTTTCTTGAAAAAGCTTGGGAATGGAAACACGACTATGCCAAGTTCATTCACGAACAATGGGCGAAAATTGGCATTTCCGTCGACTATTCCCGCGAGCGGTTCACGCTTGACGAAGGTTTATCGAAAGCCGTTCGCAAAGTTTTCGTTCATTTGTACGAAAAAGGATGGATTTACCGCGGGGAATACATCATTAACTGGGATCCTGCGACGAGAACGGCACTTTCAGACATTGAAGTGATTTATAAGGAAGTCAAAGGTGCTTTCTATCATATGGAATATCCGCTTGCCGACGGCTCGGGGACGATTGAAATCGCAACGACTCGTCCGGAAACGATGCTTGGGGATACGGCGATCGCCGTTCATCCGAATGACGAACGTTACCAACATTTGATTGGCAAAAAAGCGATTTTGCCGATCATCGGAAGAGAGCTGGAAATCGTTGCCGACGATTATGTCGACATGGAATTTGGTTCCGGTGCGGTAAAAATTACCCCGGCGCACGATCCGAACGATTTTGAGATCGGCAACCGCCACCATTTGAAGCGAATTCTCGTCATGAACGAAGACGGCACGATGAACGAAAATGCCGGCAAATACGCAGGACTCGATCGCTTTGAATGCCGCAAACAAATCGTTCGCGATTTGCAGGAGAGCGGCGTGTTGAAGCGAATTGAAGAGCATACGCATTCAGTCGGACATTCCGAAAGGTCGGGAGCTGTCGTTGAACCGTATTTGTCCACGCAATGGTTCGTTCGGATGAAACCGCTCGCCGATCGGGCGATCGAATTGCAACATTCCGAAGACAAAGTGCGGTTTGTACCCGAGCGATTCGAAAATACGTATTTGCATTGGATGGAAAACATTAGGGACTGGTGCATTTCCCGACAATTATGGTGGGGGCATCGGATTCCCGCTTGGTATCATAAAGACACTGGTGAAATGTATGTCGGGATGGATGCCCCTGCGGATACAGAAAACTGGCGTCAAGATGAAGACGTGCTTGATACGTGGTTCAGTTCTGCGCTGTGGCCGTTTTCGACCTTAGGCTGGCCGAATGAAGAAGCATCAGATTACAAGCGTTACTACCCGACGAACGTGCTGAACACGGGGTATGACATCATTTTCTTCTGGGTGGCGCGCATGATTTTTCAAGGTCTCGAATTTACCGGCCAAAAGCCGTTCGATGATGTTCTCATTCATGGACTTGTTCGTGACGCAAAAGGCAGAAAAATGAGCAAGTCGCTCGGCAACGGCGTCGATCCGATGGAAGTCATCGATCAATACGGTGCCGATGCGCTGCGCTATTTCTTGGCAACCGGCGCTTCTCCCGGGAATGATTTGCGTTTTTATTGGGAAAAAGTTGAAGCGGCTTGGAACTTCGCTAATAAAATTTGGAATGCATCCCGTTTTGCACTCATGAACATGGAAGACATGTCGTATGAAGACATCGATCTTTCCGGAAGCAAATCATTGGCCGATCGCTGGATTTTATCGCGCCTGAATGAAACGATTCGCGAAGTTTCCCGTTATTTCGACGTGTATGATTTCGGTGAAGCCAGCAAGTATTTGTATTCTTTCATTTGGGATGACGTATGCGATTGGTACATTGAAATGGCGAAGCTGCCGCTGTATGGGGATGACGCGAAAGCGAAGCAAACGACGCGCTCTGTGCTTGCGCATGTGTTGGATACGACGATGAGGCTCCTGCACCCGTTAATGCCTTTTATTACCGAGGAAATATGGCAGCACTTGCCTCATAAAGGCAAGTCGATTACGATCGCGGACTGGCCGGAAGTCGATAAGGCTTTCAATGACAAGGAAGCGATGAAAGACTTTCAACAATTGAAAGAAGTGATCCGGAGCGTTAGAAACATTCGCGCGGAAGTGAATGTTCCGCTTTCAAAAAAAATCGAGCTGCAAATCAAGACGGAAAATGACGAGTATCGTCGGCGTCTCGAGCAAAATCGCTCCTATATAGAAAATTTCTGTAATCCAGAAACATTGACGATTTCCACAGATGTGAAACCATCCGGGAAATCGATGTCGGCGCATTTGACGGGAGTGACATTGTATTTGCCGCTTGCCGGTTTGATTGACATCGATGAAGAAGTCAAACGGCTTGAAAAAGAACGGGAAAAATTGAATAATGAAGTCGAACGCGTACGCAAGAAACTTGCTAACGAAAATTTTGTAAAAAAAGCGCCCGAGCATGTTGTTAACGAAGAACGTGAGAAAGAAAAGGATTATTTACAAAAACGACAAAAAGTCGAAGAACGCATTGCGGAATTAAAAGCATAATACGGGCGATAACGGCGAACCGCAAGGTTCGCCGTTTTTACCGACTGGAGGGTCAGCGATGTTGAACACTTACGAAGAAGCAATTGAATGGATACACGGTCTGCTGCCGCATGGGGTGAAGCCGGGGTTGAAACGGGTCGAATGGATGCTCAGCCGGCTCGGACATCCCGAGAGGAAGCTGCGTTCCATTCATGTAGGAGGGACGAACGGCAAGGGTTCGACGGTGACGTTTTTGCGAAGCATGATGCAGGAAGGCGGATACCGGATTGGAACGTTCACGTCGCCTTATGTAGAAGAGTTTAATGAACGAATCGCGGTGAACGGGGAGAGCATCAGCAATGAAGATTTCTTGCGGGCGGCGAACCGTGTGAAGCCGTTGGCGGATGAGCTGTCCGAAAGCAAATTCGGCTCGCCGACCGAATTTGAGGCGATTACGGTCATCGCCATGCTTTTTTTTGCGGAAACGGCTTATCCGGACTTCGTCATTTTCGAAGTCGGGCTCGGCGGGAGACTCGATTCGACAAACGTCATCTATCCGATGCTGAGCGTGATAACGAATGTCGGATATGATCATACGGAAATTCTCGGCGATTCGCTGACTAGCATCGCGAAAGAAAAAGCCGGCATCATCAAGGCGGGAACGGGTGTCGTCAGTGGTTGCGAGCAACCTGAGGTCATCGATCAAATCCGGAAGGTTTGCGCCGAGAAAAAGGCAAAATTGTATTTGCCGGGAAACGGGTTTTCGTTTGCGCACGAGTCATCGAACACGGAAGGTGAAACCTTTTCGTATCAATCGGTATTTGCCAAACGCGAACAACTGTCGATCCGTTTAAAAGGGGCCCACCAAGTGAAAAACGCCGCAATTGCCTTAATGGCCGTGGATTACTTGAACAAGTATTTTGCGCTTGTGCTTGAGGAAAACGACATTCGCGAAGGGTTAAAAAAAGCGTTTTGGCCGGGGCGGTTCGAAGCCATCTCCTCAAAACCGTGCGTCATTGTCGACGGCGCCCATAATCCGGAAGGCATACGCACGCTGATTGAAACGGTGCGTGTTACTTTTCCCGGAAACCGAGTAAAAATTTTATTCGCGGCGGCAACAAACAAAAACACAAAGGAAATGCTCCGTCTCCTGAAT
Organism: Bacillales bacterium; assembly: GCA_035700025.1. NCBI lineage: Bacteria > Bacillati > Bacillota > Bacilli > Caryophanales > Caryophanales bacterium. The sequence goes on from DASSOY010000048.1 coordinate 72,289, forward strand.
ACGTTGTCGTCTGAAATTGCCTTGACGTCGTTTTCGTTCGAAAAGGCACAAACCGCTGAATATTTGCGGCACGAAGCGGATTTTACGCCAGTGATCTCAACGGATGACTGGAATAAAGCATTTGATCATTTGCTTCAAGGCGCGGATGAACAAACAGTGATCCTAGTGACCGGTTCTTTGTACTTCATTTCGGAAGTTCGAAAGGAGCGGCGATGTGTAAGCCGAAAATGACGCAACGAGTGTGAGGAATATCGGCCGAAAAGCCCGTTGGACCCGCGCTTTCCATTCTTTCCAACATTATACAATCAAAACTTTTTCAGATTTTTTGAAAAAACTTGTTAAAAAGTCCTCGGTTCTTTCCGATATTGTAGTAAAATGGGACTAAAGTAATGCGCTTGAGGAGGGACAGCGGATGACGGCCAGGATAAAAGCCTGGATTTGGGTCGTTTGGGCTATTACATGGCCCATTCTGTTGTATTCAGTCTATGTTCAGTACGGCTTCCATATTGAAGGGGAAGTTTTCCAGTATTTGTTGTTTGTGTTGCTTGCCGTCATTGTTGCACTCATGCCGATTCAAGTGAAAGGTACCGACCTTGTAGTCACTCAAGGCGTGCTGCTTGCGATTTTTCTCGAATTCGGATTGTTTGCGGAAGTCATTGCCCAACAAATCGCGATGGTCGCCTTTTTAATCTTTTTGCGCGTGGACAAGAAAGACTTGTACCGCTATCCGCTGAATTTGTTAATGTTTTTCTTTATTTCTTACTTTTCCGGCATTGCCTTTTTCGCGGCGGGAGGGGACATAGGTTCGATTGACGTGACTTCGCCGATTGCCATCGTGCCGATTCTCGTATATGTAACGGCGGTATTTATGATCAATCAGTTATTGTTGACCGCCGTTCGCCGATTTTTGATGCGGCAGCGCTACATGTTTTTAGGGAAAGACGTTCTTTGGGAAGCGGTGATGACCTTGCTCATGCTCCCAATTGCGCTGGCTTTGTTTTCGTTGTATTCCGAACTCAAAGCTACGGCGATCTTGTTCGTCGGCGCACCGTTCATCAGTTTGTCAGTCATGCTTCGTATGTATCATTCAAGCGAGAAGATTAACGACTTGCTGCAAAAAACGACCGGCATCGGACGTGAGTTGACTGAACGTCTTGAGGTTAAAGGGACATTAACGATTTTCATCGAAAAGATTACCGAGATTTTCCCCGTTGATATCGCCTACATTCTTGATGTGAATGGGGATGATGACGAGAACATGAAAATTTTGCGCGTGTTTGAGAAAAACAAAGGTCACTTGACTGCCCAAACCCATTTGAGCAAAACTTCGGGCGTCAGCGGCAGGGTATATACGACGGGTGCCGGAGTTCTTTATTTTTCTAGAAAACAGTGGTACCACCTTTCTAAAGGGTTCTTGCCGAAAACGATGCAGTCCATCATTTCTGTTCCGATGCGGAGAAATCAGGAGATCACCGGCATCATCACGCTCGCCGCTAAGCAAAAACACGCATTCGCACGTCACCATTTGATGGTGCTTGAAATTCTCGCTAACTATCTTGCAGTAGCTGTTGAAAACGCGAGAAACTATGAAGAAACGAAGAATCGCAGTGAACGCGATCCGCTCACGAATTTATACAACTACCGTTTTTTCATGGACAAACTCGATTCGATGTTTGCGACGCCTGCGCCGGCATTTCCGTTCAGCATTTTGCTCATTGACCTTGACCATTTCAAGTCCATTAACGATACATACGGCCATGATGCCGGAAACCAGGTGCTTTGCCAATTCTCAGAAAGGCTCGTTCATTTGGTCGAAGAAAAAGGAACAGTGGCTCGTTACGGCGGCGAAGAGTTTGTTGTCATCTTGCATCGGTCGGACGAACGCGAGTGTTTGGCCTTTGCCGAAGAGGTGTGCCGCAAAACCGCAGACCAGCCGTTTTTCTCGAAAGAAGGCTTTCGTGAACAAAAAATTCGCGTAACAGCGAGCATCGGCGTTGCAACGGCACCCCTTCACGGAGAAGATGCGATGTCTTTGATTCGCAATGCCGACCGAGCGATGTTTACAGGGGCGAAGCAGCAAGGAAGAAACCGCGTAGCCGCTTATACCGGATGACGTAAAAAGAAACAGCTTTCCGAAGAAAGCTGTTTCCTCATCAATCGCGCAGTTTTGCAATCAGCCGCAACGTTTCCAAGTAGAGCCAAACGAGGGTTACCATCAATCCGAATGCCCCGTACCATTCCATATACTTAGGAGCCCCGTACCGTACCCCGTTTTCGATAAAATCGAAATCAAGAACTAAATTCAGCGAAGCGACAATGACGATAAAAACGCTTATGCCAATGCCGACAATCCCGCTGCTATGCAAATAAGGGATTTGCATTCCGAAAAAACCGAGGACAAATTGAAACAAATAGACGAGCATGATTCCGAAAGTAGCAGCAGCGACGCCGAGTTTGAAATTTTCCGTAGCCCGGATGATTCGAGTTTTGTAAAGAAACAGCAAAGCAAACAATATCGCGAAAGTAAGACTAACGGCCTGGATGACAATGCCGGAGTACGCAGATGCGAACATCGCCGATATGCCTCCGAGAAACAGGCCTTCGAGCAGGGCATACAACGGTGCCGTGACCGGGGCTGCTTTTTTTGCAAAGATCGTAATGAGCGCTGCAATAAAGCCTCCAATCGCACCAACTGCCAACCAAGGAACGACTGAAGCTTCTGAATGAAAATACAAGTTCCACGTCCAGACGGATGCTGCGATGGTCAACGCCAACAGCATGAACGTTTTGTTGACTGTTCCTCCCAATGTCATCGGCTCGGCCGAGCGCTCACCAGCGCTTCGAAATGCTTTTTCTCCCAATGCCGGATTTCCGCTTCTCATGTTTATCCCTCCAACCTTTATATCCTGCGTCTCTATTTTACTACAAGACGAGATCTTTCCCTCAATAGTATTACGTTCCAAACGCCTGCAAAGTTTCAATCTTTCAAACTTCATTGCATCGGAGGTGATTTTCATTGTCTTTGTGGTTCTCATTTGTTGTCGGGACCATTCTCGGATCATTTTATAACGTTGCAGGGCTTCGCCTGCCGAAGGGAGAACCGATTTTCTTTGCGCGTTCCCGGTGTTCCGGCTGCCGCCGTGCGCTCTCATGGCATGAGCTCGTTCCCGTCGTTTCATTTTTTCTTTTACAAGGACGGTGCCGCAAATGCGGCTGTAAACTGTCATGGCTTTATCCGTTTGTGGAGGCAGCTACGGGTTGTTTGTTTTCTCTTATCGTTTTCGTTTTCCATTCGGACGGTTCCGTTTTGTTTGGTTTGTTGGTCGTTTCCTTGCTTGCAATCGTATTCGTTTCCGATCTTACGTACATGATCATTCCCAATCGTGTGCTTTTGGTTTTTCTGTTGATCTTCGTAAGCAGTAAAAGTTTCGGCTTGCTATCCGCGGCGTTTCCTTTGTCATGGACAGGAGCGTTGACGGGGTTCCTCGTTCCTATGGCGGCAGCGTGGCTGAGTTCCGGTAAAATCGGGGGCGGCGACGTGAAATTGCTTACACTTCTCGGATTCATGCTCGGTTTGCCAGGTGTGTTGACGACGTTGTTTTTTGCATGTTTGAGCGGACTGTTGTATTCGTGTGTTCGGATCGGTATCGGGTGGATGAAAAACGATGAACCGATCGCTTTCGGTCCGTTCATTGCACTCGGCGCTGTGATTTGCTTGTTTTGCGGCAAACCGCTCTTGTCGTTGTACTTCTCTTTATATGAAAGGTTCTAATTGATCGCGTGATTCATAGACTATTGATAGAGAGGTGCTGCGACAATGGGACAAAATAATCGCATATCCGTTCGCATTAACGGACAGGAAAAATTCATCGACCGGGAACCGGAGACGCGCATGGCTGCGGCGAGCGCGAATGAAAAATCATTTCAATGGGTGTTGCCGGATACCGACGAAACTGCCCAACCAAGAGGCAGCCAAACCGAGCACGCATCGGTGAATCGTCCGTTCGAAAGAAAGGCGCGGAGTTCGGTACAACAAACCGATTGGCGAAACGTGAAGGGACAAGCTCCCGGCATTCCGCGGCAGCGCCGCAAGAAGAAAAGCGCCTTAAAAAGGAAGCAAGGAGCGGCGGGTCATTCTTTTGCGAAGAAAAAAATGAATAAAAAGAAACTGCCGAAGACACAGTGGTTTTCCGGCTTATCCGCAGTGGCGGTCGGCATTCTCATGGGATGGGTCGTGCTGTCGATGTTTGCTGGTCATGATCGCCAGGATGCCGACAAGGCAGCGGTTCCCTCAACGAACAGCCAATTAGGAGGGACGAGCGATTCCGAGAAAACGATCACGAACTTGGATCTCTCGCTTTCGATCGTGCAAGGCGGCGTATTTTCGAGCGCAAGCCACGGGAACACGGCAGTTGAAGCGTTGCGAAGCAACGGTTATGCCGCGGTATTGCAAGAAAATAACGGGAAATTTTATATGTATATCGGCGTCGGCACAAGCCAACAAGAAGCGGAAAAACTTGGCCGGTTCTACAAAAGTATCGGACAAGAGGTATGGGTTAAACCGCTGAAGACTTCAGTCGAGGCGGAACAACTAAATGGAACGGTTCGAAAGCAGCTGGAGACGGCGAAAGGGTTGCTTGAACAGTTGATTCCGGAAGCCGTTGAGCGGTTATCGGCTGATACAACTGGTAATCAAGCGGGTAGTGAAATGTCAAAGGTCAACGAAATGCTTGCCTCGCTTGAAAAAAGCGGCACAGCAGAGGTTAAGCCGCTAGTGAATCAACTTCAGTCATCGGTGGCTTTGTTGGAAAATTACGCGGAATCCGACGCGAAAAACGAGTTATGGAAGGCGGAGCAACATTTGCTGCAAGCAGTGATGAAATATAATGCCCTTGCAACGGCGGAACAATGATCAACGGGGAGTCAGGCGATGACTCTCCGTTACCCGAGTCTCTTTTTGGATTCGTTTGGATTCCCTAGCTTTTCACAGGGAATTGTCATAAATCCCTCGGCTTTGTCGAATGCTTCTAATAAGGGGTACATCACGCGTTTGGAGGATTCGATTGTATTGGGGAACGGGTTTTGGTATGCTTAATGAAACCCTTGTTATTTAATGTCATTCGGCAGATGTGCAGGCGTGATGCCTCACTTCGCAAAAGGGTGGTTAGTTTGGAACGCCTCATCTTGGCCTCGGCTTCACCTCGAAGACAACAACTTCTCTCCCGAATTTACAACTCTTTTGACAGTGTACCGAGCGGCATTGACGAATTGACGCCGAGCGGCATGTCTCCCGCAGAAACCGTCGAATGCCTCGCTTTTCAAAAAGCGATGGCGGTATGGCAACGATTTCCGAATGCAGTCGTATTGGGCGCAGACACGGTCATAGCGATTGACGGTGAAACGTTAGGAAAACCGGAAAATCGATCGCATGCGCAAAAGATGTTAAGGCGATTGTCCGGAAGAAGTCATGACGTGTATACCGGTGTGGCGATTGTATCGAAGCATAAATCGGATGTCTTCCATTGTAAAGCGGCGGTAGATTTTTGGGAATTGCGGGAAACGGAAATCGCCTGGTACGTTCAAAGCGATGAACCGATGGACAAGGCAGGTGCTTACGGGATTCAAGGCATCGGTGCGATTCTCGTCAAGCGGATTACAGGCGATTTTTTCACAATTGTCGGGTTGCCGATTTCGCAGACGGTGAGGGCGTTGGAGAATTTCGCTGTTTACCCAAGTTATGCCGAAGACAAATGATCACCGGATTCGACGAAGTCAATCCTCCGTGTATCGACGACAGTTCCGTTGAGTCGGCGTGAGGGCCATCCGTGGAATGTATCATCTCCGCGTATGCTTTCGGTTGGCCGTATCAAGGTGGAAATCTTCATGGCATGAACTTCATGCGATGAATACATTACGAGGAGGAGAAGGTATTGGAACGTCGTCCACTAATGATTCGAGATGTCCCTGAACAGGAAAGACCTCGGGAAAGAATGTTGAATGAAGGATCGGCCGTCATGTCTAATCAGGAGCTGTTGGCGATCGTGCTCGGAAGCGGTACGAGGCAAGAGTCGGTTTTGCAGTTGGCGCAGCGCGTGCTGCATCATTTTCAAGGATTGCGAAGGCTGCACGATGTTTCGGTGGAAGAATTGACGGCAATTAACGGAATCGGTCCGAGCAAGGCGGCGCAAATCATCGCGGCACTCGAACTCGGCAAACGTGTGTATGCAAGCGGCACGGAAGAGAGGTTGGCGGTGCATTCGCCGGAAAGCGGGGCGAAACTCGTCATGGATGAAATGCGATTTTTGACCCAAGAGCATTTTGTTTGCCTGTATTTGAATACGAAAAATCAAGTATTGCACAAGAAGACGGTGTTTGTCGGAAGCTTGAACGCGTCGATCGTTCACCCTCGCGAAGTGTTCAAGGAAGCGTTTCGGCATTCGGCGGCTTCGATCATTTGCTTTCACAACCATCCGAGCGGCGATCCGAGTCCGAGCCGCGAAGACGTTGCGATCACGCAAAGACTCGTCGAATGCGGGAAAATGATCGGGATCGAAATGTTGGACCATATTATCATTGGAGACCGGAAATACGTCAGCTTAAAAGAAAAAGGGTATGTTTAGTACTATTCATGGAAAGCAATTTCAAGTATAATTTGAACTGCAGGTTTTTGAAGGAACATAACTAAATGGAATGCTTGATGGAATGAAGGGAGAATACATAGATGTTTGGCGGATTTACGAGAGATTTGGGCATAGATTTAGGGACAGCAAATACGCTTGTCTATGTAAAAGGCAAAGGTGTGATCGTTCGCGAACCTTCCGTCGTGGCCACGCGTACGGATACAGGAACGATCGAAGCCGTCGGAAATCAAGCGAAGAACATGATCGGGCGCACGCCGGGCAACATCGTTGCCATTCGGCCGATGAAAGACGGGGTGATCGCCGATTTCGAGACGACGGCAACGATGATGAAATATTTCATTCGACAAGCGCAGCGTTCAAAAGGATTTTTCGGAAGAAAACCGAATGTTATGGTAGCGGTACCTTCCGGAATTACGGCCGTCGAAAAGCGGGCGGTTGAGGACGCGACGAAACAGGCGGGCGCTAGAGACGCTTACACGATTGAAGAACCTTTTGCTGCCGCTATCGGCGCAGACCTCCCCGTATGGGAGCCGACAGGCAGCATGGTCGTTGACATCGGCGGCGGTACGACGGAGGTGGCGATCATCTCCCTCGGCGGCATCGTAACGAGCGAATCGATTCGAATCGCCGGTGACGAAATGGACGAGGCCATCGTTCAATATATTAAGAAGACTTACAATTTGATGATCGGCGAACGCACGTCCGAAGCATTGAAGCTTGAAATCGGATCCGCCGGTGCGCCGGAAAACGTTGAAAACATGGAAATTCGCGGCCGCGATTTGTTGACGGGGCTGCCGAAAACGATTGAAATTACGGCTGAGGAAGTGGCCAATGCTTTGAAAGATACGGTGAATAACATTATCGAGGCCGTGAAAATCACGTTGGAGAAGACTCCGCCCGAACTGGCTGCAGACATCATGGATCGCGGCATCGTACTCACGGGCGGCGGTGCGCTTCTTCGCAATTTGGACCGGGTGATCAGCGACGAAACAAAAATGCCTGTCCTCGTTTCCGAAAATGCTTTGGACTGTGTGGCGGTCGGCACCGGAAGAGCACTTGAAAATCTTCATTTATTCAAGTCGAAAGCCGGGATCACGAGCCGTCCGAAGTAGAAGTCCAATCCGTAAGAAGGTGTAAGTGTGTCTCCTTTTTTTTCGAACAAGAGACTGATTGTGTTGCTCGTTAGTTTAATTATTTTAGTGGCTTTGATCGGTTACTCGATGAGGGATCGGCAGCGAACGTTTTGGCCGGAACAGTTTCTGAGAGACACCGTCGGATGGTTTCAGTCCGTATTGTACAAACCCGCTCATTTCGCAGCGGGTTTCTTTGAGAACGTCGAAGACATGGCGCATGTGTACGAGCAAAACAAAGTGTTGAAATCTCATTTGAGCCGGTTTGGCGAGATGAGTCAAGAACTTATGAGGCTGCGGCAACGAAACGAACAATTGGAAAAAATGCTAGAAAAAACGAAAGATGCCGATCTCGCGGATTATACCGTCATCCAAGCCAACATCATCGCGCGTTCTCCGGACGAGTGGAACAAACAAATCATCATTAATAAAGGTTCGCAAGACGGTGTAAAAGTAAACAATGCCGTGATTACGAATGATGGATTGATCGGCAAAATCGATTCCGTCAATCCGTTTTCGTCGACGGTCCAACTGATCAGCGACTTGAATCGGACGAATCTGATTTCTGCCGTCGTTAGAGGAAAAGAGAACAATATTTACGGCATGGTTGCCGGTTACAATGTGAAAAAAGAAGCTTTGTTGTATAAGTTTATTCCGCACGATGCGGAGATCAAAAAAGGACAGACGGTAACGACTTCAGGACTTGGCGGCGTGTTTCCAAGCGGGTTGATCATCGGAACGGTCCAAGAAGTTACCCCCGATCCGCAAGGGTTGACGAAAATCGCTTATTTGAAGCCGGCTGCCGACTTGTACGACATTTATGACGTGATGGTCGTTGACCGCGAAGCTCGGACGCCGCCGAAAGAGGAGGATGACCGTTGATCCGTCCTTGGCTGCCGCTCGTGACATTTTTCTTTTTCATCTTTGACGGCACGGTGATGCAAGTCTTTTCCGCTCACTGGTTCGGGGCGGACATTCACTTGATCCCGCGTTTCGCGATGATCCTCGTCTTGTTCACAGCCGTTTTTTACAAACGTTCGACATCTCTTGCTTACGGTCTAATTTTCGGATTTATGCAAGACATCATATATACGGACATTATCGGTGTTTATTCTTTTACGATGGCGTTCACGGCTTATTTAATTGCTTCATTCGCGGCGCTGTTCCGAAAAAATGTATTTTCTGCGTTCGCGCTTGTCCTTTTTGGCGTCGTTTTGCTGGAGTTCCAAGTGTACGGCTTGTATTCGATTATCGGAGTCTCAAACGCATCCCTCCACCAGTTTTTGTATGAGCGTTTGTTTCCTTCCTTGGTTTTGAACGGGGGATTTTTCATCTGTGCCTATTACCCGGTGAGAAAAGGCTTCGACGGAATTGCCGACTTTTCTTTGCGCGATTCGGAAAAGATTCGCTCCAGTGAGTCGATGAAATCAAAATAAATGCAGGAAATCCGTGCGACGATGTTGAATAATACTACGTTGAGGTGAGTGCTCGAAATGCCGCAAAAAAAACCAGCCGTGACGATAAGGGGAACAAAAGACGGCCTCGTGTTCATTTTGGATGACGCGTGTTCGTTTCAAGATATTGTAACCGAATTGCAGGAGAAGTTATCGGCGAACGAAAACCGAATCGCATCCGGACGAAAGATGGGAGTCAAGTTGAAAACGGGAAACCGGTACTTGTCCGATTCCCAGAAACAGCAAATTCGCGAAATGATCTTAAATAAGAAAAATTTGCTCGTGGAATCGTTCGATGCGAATGTCGTTACAAAAGCGGAGGCGAAGGAAATCGCGGAACAAGAAAAAATGACGACATTTCAGCAAATCATCCGTTCGGGACAGCACGTCAACGTGAACGGGGATTTGCTCATCGTCGGCGACGTGAATTCTGCTGCGAAAGTTCAAGCGACTGGAGACATTTTCGTGCTGGGGGCTTTGAAGGGAAGCGCATGGGCAGGCAGCAACGGCAACAATAAAGCGATTATTGCCGCATCCGTATTAGTACCTACCCATCTTCGGATCGCCGGTCTCATCATTCCGGGTTCGGAGATAGAACATACGGAAGGTCAAGCGAAATGTGCGTACATAAATCATTCAAGTGAAACGGTTGTTGTCGATCGAATTCAGTCATTGTATCAAGTGAGAAGAACTTTACAGACATCGTAACAGTGAAAGGGGTATGCAGCGTGGGAGAGGCAATTGTCATCACATCCGGAAAAGGAGGCGTCGGAAAGTCGACGACGACAGCCAATATCGGAACAGTTCTTGCCCTTTCAGGGAAGAAAGTTTGTTTGGTTGACAGCGATATCGGACTGCGGAACTTGGACGTCTTGATGGGGCTCGACAACCGGATTATTTACGATCTTGTCGACGTTGCCGACGGTCGTTGCCGTTTGGAGCAAGCGTTGATCAAAGACAAGCGGTTCGATTGCTTGTACTTGTTGCCTGCCGCCCAGACGAAAGACAAATCTTCGGTGAAACCGGTTCAAATGAAGAAAATGATCGATGCTTTGCGGCAAGATTACGATTATGTCATTATCGACTGCCCGGCCGGCATCGAACAAGGCTTTCAAAACGCCATTGCCGGTGCGACGCAATCGATCGTCGTAACGACGCCTGAAAAGTCAGCCGTTCGCGACGCCGATCGCATCATCGGCTTGTTGGAGCAGGAAGACCATATCGAGAGTCCGAAGTTGATCATCAACCGCATTCGCAGCCAAATGATGAAAGACGGCGACATGCTCGATGTCGACGAAATCGTCAACATTTTGGCGATCGACTTGCTCGGCATTGTGCTCGATGACGAATCGGTCATATCCGCTTCAAACCGAGGCGAACCCGTTTCGCTTGAGCCGAACAAAAAAGCGGCGATTGCCTATCGGAACATCGGACGCCGAATTCTCGGAGAGTCGGTGCCCCTGCAGTCGCTTGACGAAAAAAGCGGCCTCTTTTCGCGAATGAAACAATTTCTCGGCATTCGCTGAACCACTTAAGGGAACTTAAGTGGTTTTTTGCGTTTTGTCTCGGATGGAGCGTTACGCCGTTTTTTTGTGCGTGCCAAGGAGCTTGTCATAACCTTTCCTGCTCATTCATAAGTTTGTACAAAGAGACGGGAAAGGGGGATGTTCGGTGGCGAATCGAGCCGAGGAAATTCGAAAGCGTCACGAAGAGAGGAAAAGAAAAAGAAACTATGCCGCGTCCCATCGGCAACGTCCGGCGGCGCGTGATTTCGAGGAACCCGGTTTTTCCAGATGGCGCGATGAAAACGACCGGCCTTCCGGCGGCAATTCCCCGCTCGTTCGAAAAGAGGGGATCGTCTTCCGGGTCTTGTTGGCCGCGATTCTCTTTTTGGCTGTCGGGGTGCTGTTCAAGCAGCCTCCGGACACCTTCGTGACCGCCAAGCATTACGTGAAACGCACATTTTCCAACGAATTTCAATTTGCGGCTGTTTCCGAATGGTATGAAAACCGGTTCGGCCATCCGCTCGCCTTGTTTCCCAATCCGGAAACGAACGAGATGAAAGCGAATGGAGACCAACAATCGCTTCCTTATGCAAAGCCTGTCAACGGGAAGATTAAAGCGTCTTTCTCGGAAACGGGGACCGGCATCTTGATGGAAACCGACGATAAAGCCCAGGTAAGAGCAGTGGAAGAAGGGTTTGTCACGTTCGTCGGAGACAAAGAAGGCATCGGAAAAACAGTCATTGTCCAATTGACGAACGGGGAACAAGCATGGTATGGCAAACTTGCCAACGTTCATGTGAAATTGTACGACTACGTCGAGCGAGGGGAGAAGATCGGAGAAGTTAAGCCAGCGGCTCAGGGGGAAGGCGGTACTTTTTACTTTGCGATCAAAAAAGAAGACGGTTTTATCGATCCGCTAAAGGTGATTTCTTTTGAGTAAGCTGAAGATTCACCCGTTTTTTTGGCTCGTATTGGCGTCAGGCGTATTTACGGGTCATTTTTATGAGGTGTTGATGGTGTTTTCGATCGTCTTCGTGCATGAAATGGGCCATGTCGGTGCGGCGGTATTCTTTCGCTGGAAGATTGAACAAGTCGAATTGCTTCCATTTGGCGGGGTAGCGAAGACGGATGAACACGGAAACCGTCCATTGTTCGAGGAAACGATTGTCATCTTGGCCGGCCCCGCACAGCATTTGCTTCTGTCGGGACTGGCGTATTTTTTTTATCGCACCTCTTTTTTCGACACGGGGGATTTCCGAACGTTCATGTTGTACAACTTAACGTTGTTGTTTTTTAATTTATTGCCCGTTTTGCCGCTGGACGGCGGACGTTTGCTTAGAGTCGTCTGTTACGCCTGTTTTCCTTACAGGACGGCGATTGATCACTCGCTTCTCATTTCTTCGGCGTTGTTGACCGGCTTATTTATATGGAGTTTTTATTTCTACCCGACCCACCTGAATTTATGGGTCGTGCTCGTCTTTCTTGCGTTCTCCCACTACCGAGAGTGGAAACAACGGCGTTTCATATACATGCGGTTCTTGTTAGCTCGTTATTATGACAAAACCTCGCGTTCGCTTCGATTGCAACCGATTGTCGTCGGGAAGGACACAAGGATTTCGGACGTGCTTGAAAAATTCCGCCGCGGCGTGACCCATCAAGTGATCGTTCGTCATTGTGAAGCCCGGCATGTTTACGAGGAAACGGATTTGTTGTATGCTTTTTTTGTGGAGAAAAAGGTCGTCGACCCGATCGGAGAGCTTTGACAAAGGCACATTTGCATGGTAATATTGAATAGTTAGTCTGGAGTTAAGTGTGTTTTATAGCACCGTACTCCAACCGCTCAGCGCAGGTTTGAAACGCTGTCGGGCGAATGATTGTTATCGTCCGGGCTGCCTGTAATGGCGAGTCTGAGAACGCAAGGAGGTGCTTGCATGTACGCGATTATTGAAACAGGCGGAAAGCAGCTGAAGGTGGAAGAAGGACAAACCATCTACGTTGAAAAATTGGATGCTCCCGCCGGTGAGACGGTTACATTCGACCGCGTTGTATTCGTCGGCGGAGACGACGTGAAAGTGGGGAGTCCCCTCGTCGAAGGCGCAACGGTAACAGCCAAGGTCGAAGAACACGGACGCGGCAAGAAAGTGACGGTGTTCAAAATGAAACGCCGCAAAGGCTATCGCAAAAAACAAGGCCATCGTCAGCCGTATACGAAATTGTCCGTTGACAAAATTAATGCTTAAGAAGGGATTCGATGGTAGAGGTTGAAATCGTACGTAGGAACGGAAGGATCGTTTCCTTTTCGTTGCGCGGACATGCAGACGCAGGACCTCACGGCCACGATCTCGTTTGTGCCGCGGTATCCGCGCTTTCCATTGGGGCGGAAAATGCCGTCGGTGAGTTATGCGGCGTTCAGCTTGAGTGCGATGCCGGAGAAGGCGGCGGATATCTTCATTGTGCCGTTCCGGACGGTTTAGACCGAAGGACGGACGAGAAGGTTCAACTGCTTCTTGAAGGCATGGTCGTATCGATCAAGTCGATCGAACGCCAATATGGAGCGTATATTCGCTTAAACCATAGAGGAGGTGAGTAGCATGCTGCAAATGAACTTGCAATTTTTCTCTCAGAAAAAAGGTGTCGGCAGTACGAAAAACGGCCGTGATTCCATCGCTAAACGCCTTGGCGCAAAACGGGCCGACGGACAATTCGTATCCGGCGGAAGCATCTTGTACCGCCAGCGCGGCACGAAAATTCACCCGGGTGAAAACGTCGGGCGCGGCGGCGACGATACGTTGTTCGCAAAAGTCGACGGCGTTGTGAAATTCGAACGGATGGGACGCGACCGCAAGCGCGTGAGCGTTTATCCGCAACCGGTAGCACAAGAAGCATAAGAAATGATAAGCATGCCCTTTCGGCGAACAAACGCCGGAGGGGCATTTTTTAATCGTTCAAGTGGTCAAAAAACTTCATGCCTATGGATTTTTTTATAAAATCCCAAATTTCCGCAAAAGCGAATGGACTATTTTTCATAATGTTCCAAATTTCAGATTTCAACACATGTAAAAAGATGGTATTGTTAAGATGATTCAGCAAATTTATACAAATAATCCTAAAAATCAACCATAAGGTCTTTTTCATAAAAAGCGGAGAATAGAGAAATTGTCGGAAGGCGATTGCATCGGGATTTTCTCATTGTTGGAGATCGTGTTGAACCTTTATGAATTCCTTTTGTATATTGTAATGCTGTTGGGTTGGGCAGTTTGTTATATTTTTTTGGGGGGCAATGATGATTCGATTACGGCATGTAAGTAAGTTATTTCAACACGACTCTATCAAGCTGGAGATTCTTCGTGGTATTGACTTATACGTACGAAAAGAATCATGGGTTTCTATTGTGGGACCCTCCGGTTCCGGAAAAACCACCTTATAAAATTGTATGTCGGGGTTGTTGGAACCGAATTCAGGTGAAATTTTTTATGGGGATGTGAATTTGTATCAATTAAACGAGAAGAACAGGAGCGATTTTCGTCTCAGAAACATTGGTTTTGTCTTTCAGGATTTTAAGTTGTTACCCTATTATTCCGTTTTGGACAACGTCATTTTGCCATTCCTTAATCGCGGTTCAAAAAAAGAACTGTATAAGCGTGCAAAGCTATTATTGGGAAAAGTGGGGATTGAAGAAAAACTCTTTACCCGTTTGCCGGAAAGGCTTTCAGGAGGGGAAAAACAGCGAGTTGCGATAGCCCGGGCATTAATTGCAGATCCAAACGTCTTGATTTGTGACGAGCCTACTGGAAATATTGATCAAGCAAACAGAGACAATATCATCAAGCTTTTTCTGAGTTTACAAAAACAAGGGAAAACCATCATTTTGGTCACTCATGATATGAATGTTGCTAAGCACGGCAACCAGGTTTACCATTTAACGGCTGGTCATCTCACCTCAAATGAGGTGAGGGAATGATTCGAATGGTTTGGAATCGCATCATTCATCGGAAAGCTGCTGCTTTGACCCTTTTGTTTGCACTTGTTTCATTATATGTCCTTATTCCTTATGCTTTCCATCAATCCAGGGAGGTAAAGGCCACTGTCAATGATACGATTGAACAATATGGAAGGGGAAGTTATGATATTTTGGTACGTCCCCCGTCTTCCCGGACACAGATTGAAAAAACGTTTGGGATGGTCGAAGACAATTACATTGTCGATAGTGCGGGCGGCATATCCATTAAAGCATGGAGGGACATGCAGGCAAACCCGGATATTGAGGTTGCCGCACCTGTTGCTTCCTTGGGTTACTATCGGGGGATGCGGCTTTCCATTGCCCTTCCGGTCCTAGATCAATCGACACGGTTCACCTTTCAGTTCTTTACCTCCAATGGTAAGGAAAAATTCCCGATCACCGATCAAGGGACCTTAACGTTTTTTAAAAAAATAAAGCCCGGTTTTATTCAGTATTTGACTGGAATTCAACAACAAGAACTCGTCAGCTCCTATATGGATATTATTATGCCGCCAAGTTATTACCCGATGGTTGCGATAGATGCGAAAAGTGAGGAAAGATTAACGGGTATTGACTTTCCGGCCAAATTTAAACACGCGCATTATTCAGAAAACTTTAAATCCATGTTAAAAAACTTTGGGAACCTACCGGTTGTGAAGGTTTTACAAAGAGACGACTTGCCTATTCCTGTGTATTTAAAATTAAAGATGGATACGGTTGATCTGAATCTAAAACATTATCTTCATGAGTTAGGTTTAAATGAAGACAATTGGATCATGCAGGGAGGAAATTCAGATCATTTTGATTCCGTTCTAAAGGAAGTAAAGAGTGAAAAGGCTTTGGCCACCCGAACAACCTGGATTGATTTGTCGAATTTTCTTCATCCGTTCAACGGAACTGCCTTGGAATTAAACTCTCAATTGCAACCTTCTGTTTCAAGTCAACACCTTGGTGCTATGGACACGTCTGTTTATTATACAGCTTCAAAGCTTACTTACAAAAACCTAGAGGGTATGCCAAGAGTTGAGATTGTAAAGGAAGGGTCTCCGCCTTCTTATAAACTGATTGAAAAACATGATATCGGGGATCTACACAAATTGCCTTTTTTGGTGTACCAAATAGGAACCTTTTCCGCAAAATCCCAAACCAAATCCAAACTGGCTGCCAGTCCATTGGGGATTTATGGGGATCTGAAAGCGAAAACCGTTGACGGGGAAACACTGACGCCCACTATTCTTCCCGGCAGTTTTATTGCTAGTCCAGCAAGTGGTGTCACCACCATGAAAGCAGCAAAATTGTTAAAAGGAAAGAACCCGATTGATGCCATTCGTGTGAAGGTTGCCGGGATAGACAGCTATAATAAAGCGGCACAAAGAAAAATTGAAAAAGTGGCAACTCACTTATTAAAAAAAGGATATGAAGTGGATGTTGTTGCGGGGTCCTCTTTCAAGAAAATGATCTTTGATGTGGAAGGGATCGGAAAGGTCATAGACCAATGGACAACATTAGGCATTGCGCAAGAATTAACGAGTACATGGAATGTTCTAACCGTGTTAACGTCCATTTTATTTATCACTTTTGGTATCTTGTGGTTGGTGGTTCGTTTAACTTTCGAAAAAAATACATGGGCCGGAGAAAATGACATTCTTTCTACGATTGGGTGGAGGCAGAGTAGAATCAACATGCGTAACTGTATTGAACACTATTTTCTCATTACGGCGGCTTTGATTGTATCGATCGTTGTATTATTTTTTGGTAACGCTACGGCTGGCATGTACTGGATTTCTATAGGTTTATGGGCATTCGCAGTTGCTATGTCAACCTATTTGGTCAATCAGAAGAAGATAACGAAAGTTAGCACCCGACCTTATAAATATTTTCCGGCTATTTTTCATCAAATGAGAATCATTTTCCCGTCAATGTTGATCCTGATTCTTTCGACCGTTTTAACCAGCTTGCAAATCGCCAGTATGGCTGAGGCTTTTCAGGAAGCATCTTTGACGAGAATGGGAGCGTACACTAACAATGTTACGTTTTGGGTGCAATCCTCAATTGTTTTTCAACTTTCATTCTGGCCATTGTCGGCATAAGTGAATGTATGAACGCTTTGTTAAGGGAAAGAAGAAATGAATTTTATATGTACCATGTGATAGGCTGGAGAAAACAGAGAATCTTGCTTCATTTGCTTAAAGAAGTTGCGGTTTGGGCCGTCTCCGCCCTTGTTGCAGGCCTGGTATTCGGCGGGGTACTGCTTTTTTACTTAAAGGTTTCTCTCATTTGGGTGATTTTAGGGTTGGGAAGTTCTTTTATATTGTCAGGCTTTGCGATTGCGGTCATAGTGTTCACCCGGCGTTTGTACACTCAACCTTCCTAATGAATGCATCTTGTTTTAACCGGAAATGAATGGTTGGATCGAATATTTACTTTAGGATATCGACTTGTCTACGGTTCACCTTATTTTTTTGCATTAAAGGGGTGCCTCATAACAGGGCACCCTTAATTGTTATTTCAGTTTCCTTTCCCTTGAAAAGTTCTTCGCCCATGCTGAACGTGATGGTATCTGTTCCTGAAGTCGATTTGTTTTTTGCCGGCTTGATCATAAATGCTGTTTGTGAAATAGCCATGCCGCAAGGATACCAGCTGTTTCCGCATGCCCTCTTGTCTGCTATAATAACGATGACCCTATAATGAGGAGAACCCAAGCGTCACATTAGGGAGTCCACAGTACTGACATTCCGATGCTGAGCTAGAGATGATGATGTTTCCAGATGTTAGACACCGTCTATTCGACAAAACCTTGTTGAGCGCAACGGCGAACCGGAAGCCTATCCCTCATCGAACAAGTTGTGGATTGGCGTGCCTTTAGCGATCCTGATAAGCGAATTGAAGAAGGAGAGTGGGGAGTGGATAAACCGTTGAAACCGGTGGAGTTGCTGCGTCATGTCCGTCATGATTGGCTGAACCAGATCCAGTTGATCAAAGCGAACCTTTCGTTGAACCGAATTGAACGCGCCAAGGAAATCATTGAAGACATCACGGCCCGGTCCCGCAATGAATCAAAATTGACAAATTTACATATGCCGCGGGTGGCGGAGTTGCTTTTGACCTTTAATTGGTACGAACATTCCTATCGCCTCCAAACCGAAGTGATTGGACGAGAACAGGATTTATCGGATTACGAAGACGATCTGGCGGCTTTTCTTTCTGAGTGGCTCGAACGATTGGATGATTGTGCCGAATTAGGTGCGGAAAATGATGTGTTGGTGAGTTTCCAGCTGGGGGACGACGGTGTATTTGCCACGATGGATTTCTCGGGATCCCTAAAGGAAACAAAAACATTGGGACAGGCTGTTCGTCTACATAAGGGGTTCCAGGTCATGGAAGACTATATAAGTAAAGAAGCGTTTGTTTTGACTTTAAAAATTGCGCCGAGGTGAAGGCATGTTTGTAGATTACGTAACAGTAGAAGTGAAAGGCGGCGACGGCGGCAATGGGATCGTTGCATTCCGCCGTGAAAAATATGAGCCGAAAGGCGGGCCGGCCGGCGGCGACGGAGGCAAAGGCGGCGACGTCCTATTTGAAGTCGACGAAGGATTGCGAACGTTGATGGATTTCCGCTATCAACGACATTTCCGGGCGCCGAAAGGGGAAAACGGCCGTTCGAAGAAACAGCACGGAAAAAACGGGGAAGATTTGGTCGTGAAAGTTCCGCCCGGTACGACGGTGTCCGATAAAGCGACCGGACAAGTGATTGCCGATTTGACGCGAAACGGGGAGCGGGCCGTGATTGCCAAAGGCGGACGCGGCGGGAGAGGCAATACGCGGTTTGCGACGCCTTCCAATCCGGCACCGAGGTTATCGGAGAATGGCGAGCCTGGTGAGGAGCGGACGATCAGCGTTGAATTGAAGCTGCTGGCTGACGTTGGACTGGTAGGGTTTCCGAGTGTCGGCAAATCCACGTTGTTGTCCGTCGTTACGGCAGCGAAACCAAAGATTGCGGATTACCATTTTACGACGATTCAGCCGAACTTGGGCGTCGTCGACGTCGAGGACGGACGCAGTTTCGTCATCGCCGATTTGCCCGGACTCATTGAAGGCGCGCACGAAGGAACCGGTTTGGGTCATGAATTTTTGCGGCACATTGAGCGAACCCGGGTCATCATTCATGTAGTCGACATGTCGGCGTCCGAAGGACGAGACCCGTATGAAGATTACGTGAAGATCAACGAAGAATTGCGCCGTTACCAGTTAAAATTGACCGAGCGGCCGCAAATCGTCGCAGCTAATAAAATGGACTTGCCGGGCGCTGAAGAAAATCTCGAGCAGTTTCGAAAGCAAATCGGCGATTCTGTGGAAGTGTTTCCAATTTCGGCGGCCACGAAGTCAGGCGTCAGGGAATTGTTGTTCGCAGCGGCCGACATGCTTGAGACCGCACCAGCGTTCCCGATGGAGAGTGTCGAAGAGGATCAAGGAAACGAAGAAGTCGTTTATCGATTCGAAGCGGAAAAACCAGCGTTCGAAATTTCCCGCAACGATGATGGAACGTTTGTGGTCAGCGGAAGCAAAGTCGAGAAACTGTTGAAAATGACGAACTTTCAAACCGAGGAAGGCGTGCGACGGTTCGCGAGACAACTACGCGGCATGGGTGTCGATGAGGCGCTGCGGCAAAAAGGCATCGAAGATGGGGATACCGTAAGCATTTTGGATTACGAATTTGAATACACCGATTCGTAAAGGGGATTGTCCGATGAAAAAACGGGAACAATTTTATTTGGTGTCGGAAGAAGTGTTGCCGGAAGCGATGGTGAAAGTGCTTCAAGCGAAGGAATTGTTGGAAAGGGAAAAAGCGGATACGATCTATGAAGCGGTCCAATCCGTCGGCTTAAGCCGGAGTGCCTTTTACAAATACAAGGATAAAATTTTTCCGTTTCAAAAAGTTGTCAAAGAACGGATCATTACGCTCTTCCTTCATCTTGAAGATCATTCGGGCACCTTGTCGAAACTGCTTGCGGAAGTCGCAGCGGCAGGCTGCAACGTATTGACGATCCACCAGTCGATTCCGCTGCAAGGACGGGCAAACGTGTCATTGTCGATCGACATTTCCGATCTTTCGGTCGACATGGATGCGTTCCTCGACAAACTTCGGCGCCTGCCGGAAGTACTGCGGGTAGAGTTGATCGGAACCGGCGCTTGATTTAGGACTGCTTCAACAGAAATCCTGCATTTTCCAACGCATCACATGCCGATTCGAGCTCGGCCTCGGAATCGGCTTCAATTTCATGCAAATGAACGCCGTCCGTCAAGGACAACAGCAGCGGTGCCCCGGTGTTCTCCAGTTGTTTCATAAACGCATCCACTTCTTTCCGATTGCTTAACATGAGGGAACCGGTCAAATCGCCGTAAATCGGGTGCTCAACCGTGACACTTTTTACCGTTACGCCGTGGTCGACGAGCAAATACAATTCGTCGCGCGTTTGTTCGCGCCGGTGTTTCGATGCGATAATTTTTACAGCTTTCGTGTTTTTTTCTTGTTCGTTCATATAAAGATATCCGCGAGCCGTGGCAATAATCGGCTCGTTTCTCGCTTTCAACAAAGAAATGTCTTGCACGATCACTTGTCGGCTTACGTTCGTTTGCTGTGCCATCTCTTTTCCCGTCAAAGGTTTGCTGCTCTGTTTCAACAGGCGCAAGAGGAGTTGACGACGTTCTTCCCCGAGCACTTTTTCTTCTTCCCCGGCCATTTTTCATACCTCCATTCATATGACATACCGAAACGATCATTTTTATTCATTATACCGAAAATGTGAATCCGCTGCAGTTCAAAGCTCAATCGGAGGGTTGCTTTGGAAACGACAATTCATCCGCATGCAGGCTGCAATTGAAAGAAGGATTTTCGTGTTTTTCGGCAAACAGTGGCAAAACGCCCAGATCGGCATATAATGTAGCGAAGCACGTGTCAGGAGGGAGTTTTTGACGTGAAAATCCATGTGGTTCAACAAGGGGATACCTTGTATACGATTGCCAAAAAGTACGGGATCGAGCACGCGAAATTGAAAGATACCAACCAGCAATTGACGAATCCGGATGCTTTGCAACCCGGCATGAAAGTCAAAATACCTACGGGCGGCGTCGCTGTAAAGAAACAGAAAACGAAAAAGGAACCGTCCAAAATGAAGCCGGCCAAGAAAGAGATAAAAAAAATGGGGGAAAAGGCGCCTGAACAAGAAAAAGGGAAAAAAGGGAATGAAAAAGGAACAAAAGGTGCAGGGAAACCGCAGACGCAATCCGGAAGCGGAAGTACAGGCGGAGACGGAACGATGGGTGGAAGCGGAAGCACGGGAAGCAATGGAAGCGGATCGGGACAACAATCGTCCGGTGTACCACAGCCTCATCATACAATCGGTGAATGGTCCGGCACCCGTCCGCAACAAACTTCCGGCAATCAAAACGCGTCAGCAGGTGGTGGTTCGGGCAGCGGTGCTGCTGAAAGCGAAGAAATGAATGCGGTTCATCCGCAACAAACAGCACCGGGATACGAGGCAGGACAATGGATTTGGCCGGATCCGCAGCAAGTGTCGCCAACGTATGAGCAGCCGAATGCGAACGTTGCGGCCCCGCAGCAAGTGTCGCCGACGTATGAGCAACCGAACGCGAACATGATGGCCCCGCAGCAAGTGTCGCCGACATACGAGCAACCGAACGCGAACATGATTGCCCCGCAGCAAGTGTCACCGATGTATGGACAGCCGAACGCAAACATGATGGCCCCGCAGCAAGTGTCGCCGACGTATGAGCAACCGAACGCGAATATGTTCGCTCCGCAGCAAGTGTCGCCGACATACGAGCAACCGAATGCGAATATGTTCGCTCCGCAGCAAGTGTCACCAATGTTCGAGCAGCCAAATGCGAACATGATGGCTCCACAGCAAGTGTCGCCGATGTTCGAGCAGCCGAATGCGAACATGATGGCCCCGCAGCAAACGTCACCGATGTTTACGCAGTACCCGTATGCACCGCATATGATGGGACCATCGCAAATGTCCGCTTATGCACCGCAACCGATGCAAGCAATGTGGGGAACGACCGCTCAAGGCTTTCAGCCGTCGTATTGGGAACCAAGTAACGACGGTACGGCATTCGGGATGGCGCCGGCAGGCCGGCCGGGACATCACTCGTTTCAAGAACGGAACAGCGAGACGTCCAGTTAAGACGATTTTTCCATAAAATCGTCTTTTTTTTTCGGATTCGAAAATTGTGATAAACTTAATGGCGAAACGGATGACTTGAAAGGAAGTATCGACAATGGAAAAGCAAATTGAACATATCGTTGCTTGGCTGCAGGAACAAGTGAGGACGAGTAAGACGAAAGGATTGTTGGTCGGTGTGAGCGGCGGAATCGATTCCGCTGTCGTAACCCATTTGATCAAACGCGCTTTTCCGGATCGTTCTCTTGGAGTAATCATGCCGTGCAAAAGCAATCCAGACGACAAAAAAGATGCGTTAGCTGTAATCGAAAGCGCAGGAATCGAACATGTTGAAGTTGATTTGAGCGAGGCTCATGAAGCGCTTTTTTTAAAAATCAAGACCGGCCTGCAACATAAAGGCGACTGGAATGAGCAAGCGGCGAAGCTCGGAGACGGGAATTTGCGGGCGCGCCTCAGGATGAGCACACTGTATGCGATCGCCAACAATTACAATTATCTCGTTGCCGGAACCGATAACGCTGCCGAATGGTATACCGGGTATTTCACGAAATACGGTGACGGCGGAGTTGATCTTGTACCTATCGTTCAATTTACGAAAGGCGAAGTGTATGAAATGGCGAAAGTTCTTCGGGTACCGCAACAAATTTTGGATAAACAACCGAGCGCCGGCCTTTGGGAAGGCCAAACAGACGAAAACGAAATGGGTACCACCTATCGCCGGATCGATGCATATTTGCGCGGCGAAACCATACCAGAGAAGGACCGTGTTATCATTGAGGAAATGCACAAGAAGAGCGAACATAAACGGCGCTTAGCATCCGCGCCTCCTTCGATTGAGACGCACTGATTACCTATAACTAACATGGGTAAGAACGACCTCCTTTCGCCACCATAAGAGTGAAAGGAGGTTTCTCAATGAAAAGTACAGTACTTTCATTATCGGCTGCTTTACTGCTAAGCGGAACACTTGTCGGATGCGGCGCCAACAACAATGCCGGAAACGATAATGGTGCAGTTGGAAACAACGACAATGGCACCGCTCGTCCGATCGGATATTATTCCGGGCAAAACAATAATAACAACAACGCTGATCGGTTCGGTTACAACAATCGCCTGAATAACGATAGAGACAACGACCTCGGTCTTGGCAACGGCGTGATGAATAACGACGATCGTAACGACGATAACGGACCGAACGCAATGGGGAGAAATACCGTTTATTCCAGACAAGCCCAAGCCATCGCGAATCGGGTTTCGACGTTGAAAAATGTTCAAAACACGAGCGTTATCGTTACGAGAAACGACGTGATCGTCGGCATTAAAACCCATGATCATGGGGTAACCCGCAACATGAAAAGCAATGTTCGCCGAACCGTTCAAAATGTTGTTCAAGGGAAAAACATTCATGTGACGACGAACCGGAAAATGTATAACCGCATTCAGAACGTCAACAACAATTTGCAAGACGGAGACGGCATGAATGAAGTCAGTTCCGACATTCGCGGCATCATTGATGATATTGCCAACGCTGCCAAACGTCCTTTCCAAAACAACAATCGATAGATAATTGAGTCTTCAGGGACGGGCATTGATGCCTGTCCCTGTTTTTGACGCTGCCGCACGCGGGTGCTATTATAAAAACGATGATTTTTAAGGCGGGAGGAGATTGGTTATGGCCGGACATTCCAAATGGAAAAACATTCAACATAGAAAAAATGCGCAAGACGCTAAGCGCGGAAAACTTTTTATGAAATTGTCGAAAGAATTGTACGTCAACGCCAAGCAAGGCGGCGGTGATCCAGACACGAACCCGAACCTGCGGCTCGCGATTGAAAAGGCACGGCAAGCGAACATGCCGAATGACAATATAGAGCGCGCCATTAAAAAAGCGACCGGAGACCTCGAAGGCGTACACTACGAGGAAATTACTTATGAAGGATACGGACCGGGCGGGGCTGCTGTCATGGTCGAAGTGCTGACCGATAATAAAAACCGTTCGGCGGCCGAAATTCGTCACTTGTTCTCGAAGCATGACGGGAATTTAGGCGAAAGCGGCTGTGTTGCATTCATGTTCCAAAGGAAGGGCCTGATTGCGATTGAGCGAAACGACGAAAGCAAAGATGATGACATCATGCTTGAAGCCATTGAAGCGGGAGCAGAGGACGTGAAAACGGAAGAAGGTGCATATGAAATTTATACGACACCGGAAGAATTTACGGACGTCCGAGATCAACTTTCCGAATCGTATGATTTTCTGTCCGCTGAAGTAACAATGATTCCCGAAACGACAACGAAACTGGATGGCGCCGAAGCCCAACAAGCGTTGAAACTAATTGACGCGCTTGAAGATCAAGACGACGTGCAAGAAGTTTATCATAATCTAGACGTCGATTCCGATTGGCTTCAATGAAGGATAAAAGCTTTTTTTTTCGGATATACTGAGAAAAAAGCTTTTCTTATCGGAGCGTGATTGTATGAGACGTTTAGCTTCAATGGTTCTCATGTTTCTCATTTGTTTCGGATCAACTGCGGGATTTTTACAGATCCACGCGAAGGCAAAGCAAAGTTCCGTCCGTTTCTATGAACATCAAACGGATGCACCAAAGACGGTCAACGTTTACTTGAAACGGATTTATGTGGATGGCAGGAAGACTTTGAACGTAAAACCGGTTACGATTTGGTCGATGGAGGATTTCTGGGCGCGCTTCGCTGACTGGGAATTGGTCGATCAAAGCGCACATGTCATTCGGTTCCAAAAGCATGTCAACGATATTTCGCCGATGTTGAAAGCGGACGGCTATTTCGGATTGTCCCCGGAAAATCTGTTGCAAATTTATAAAGGAACACCTTCGGGCAATGAAGCGATTCATTCGTTTTTTCACATTGATGTCGACGAGCTTGAGAGTGGACTTCGCCAACAATTGAAACGAGGCATTCCGATCAAATCAAAGGACCGTTATGAACAAGTGCTGCAATGTTTGGAAAAATACGCCCAGAAACAATGAGCCCCGTGGACAAACGGCGATGGCAGCCGGTTGTCCACTTTTTGGTGGTCCTATGATAAAATGAATGGAAGTGCGACATAGGGGAGAGAGTCGGTTGATTGCTTATTTGTATGGTAAAATCGTTGAAGTGCAAGTGGACGCGATCATCATCGACGTCAACGGTATCGGATATTTGGTTTATTGCCCGGATGCGATGCGTTTTGAGCGCAAGAAAAACGAATGGGTAAAAGTATTTACTTATCATTACGTGAGAGAAGACATCATCTCGCTTTACGGATTCACGACAGAACAAGAAAGAGCATTGTTCGTTCATCTGTTAGCCGTTTCCGGCATCGGACCGAAAGGGGCGCTCGGCATTCTCGCCGCTTGCCGGCCTGCAGATGTGGCGGCCGCCGTTGAACGGGAAGATGAGAAATACTTAACCAAGTTTCCAGGTGTCGGCAAGAAAACGGCCAGGCAAATGATTCTCGATTTAAAAGGGAAATTGTCTGAGCTCGGGCTGTTGCCTGCAGGTGGAGGCGATGAACTTGCACAGGCACCTCGATCGACGGCTTTGAATGAAGCGGTTGAAGCATTGGAGTCGCTCGGATATGGGGACAAGGAAATTCAAAAAGTGATTCGGCAAATCACAGGGGAAAACTTGAGTGCCAACGAATATGTCAAACAAGCGTTACGGTTGATCGCAGCACAATAGGAAGGAGGGGATGTAATGGAGGAGCGTATCGTTTCTGCGGAAGCAACGGATGAAGATGTGTCTGTTGAAGGCCGTCTGCGTCCGCAGTCATTGGCGCAATACATTGGGCAGGAGCAAGTGAAAGCGAATTTGAAAGTGTTCATTGAAGCGGCGAAGTTAAGGAATGAGCCGCTCGACCATGTGCTCTTGTACGGACCTCCGGGGCTTGGGAAAACGACGTTGTCAATGATCATCGCCAACGAGATGGGTGTTCAACTGCGCACCACCTCCGGACCGGCGATCGAAAGACCAGGTGATTTGGCGGCGATTTTGACCGCACTAGAACCAGGAGACGTGCTTTTTATTGACGAAATTCATCGTCTTCATCGCAATGTAGAGGAAGTGCTTTATCCAGCGATGGAAGATTTTTGTTTGGACATCGTCGTTGGTAAAGGCGAAACGGCGCATTCGATTCGCCTTGATTTGCCTCCGTTTACGCTCGTCGGAGCGACGACGCGAGCCGGCTATTTGTCGCCTCCGCTGCGTGACCGATTCGGTGTCATCAATCGGCTCGAGTATTATACGGAAGCTGAACTGAAGCACATTATTACGAGAACAGCAGGCGTCTTGAATGTGCCGATTGAACCGGTCGCCGCAGGCGAGCTGTCGAGCCGTTCGCGCGGGACACCGCGGGTTGCGAATCGATTATTGAAGCGGGTTCGTGATTTTGCGCAAGTGGATGGGGACGGTTCAATTACGGCGGAGATTGCCGCGCGAGCGCTTGAACGACTGCAAGTGGACCGTTTAGGATTGGATGAAATTGACCATAAATTGTTAAAGACCATCATTCATAAATTTCGCGGCGGTCCCGTTGGGCTCGATACGCTGGCGGCGGCGATCGGCGAGGAATCGCATACGATCGAAGACGTGTACGAGCCGTATTTGTTGCAAATCGGCTTTTTGCAACGTACACCCAGGGGGAGAGCGGTAACGGCCGCGGTGTACGATCATTTTCATTTGGAGGTGCCGGATTTTCTTGGGTGACATCGGTAAATTTATGATTGGCGCGGGCATCGTGCTTGTCGTTATCGGATTCGTATGGCAACTAATCGGCAAACTTCCCGGTGACATCGTTATCAAACGGGGGAATTTCACTTTTTATTTTCCTATCGTCACCAGCATTGTCATTAGTATTGTTTTGTCATTGATTTTTTATATTTTCGGTAAGTTTCGTTAAGGGTGAGGACAACAATGGATGTGGAACAGTTTGATTTTGAATTGCCGGAGCGGCTGATCGCGCAGACGCCGATCAAGGATCGAAGTGCATCACGGTTACTTGCGCTCGACCCCGTATCCGGAGCTATCGAACACGGAACCTTTAAAGAGGTCGGCCGTTTTTTAAAAAAAGGCGATTGTCTCGTATTAAATGATACGAAAGTACTTCCGGCACGGTTATTCGGAACGAAAACGGAAACTGGCGCGCAAGTCGAAGTGCTTTTGTTGAAAAATTTGCAAGGACAGCGCTGGGAAACGCTCGTTAAACCAGCCAAGCGAATCAAAGAAGGCACCATCGTCTCGTTCGGCGAAGGAACGTTAACGGCCACTTGCACGGCCGTGAAGGACGAAGGCTTGCGTGATTTTGAATTTCACGCGGATCGTCCGTTTTACGAAGTGCTCGACGAGCTCGGCGACATGCCGCTGCCTCCGTACATTCATGAAAAACTTGAAGATCGTGAAAGGTATCAAACGGTATTCGCTCGTCATCGCGGATCGGCGGCCGCGCCGACGGCGGGTCTTCATTTTACCGAGCCGTTATTGGACGAATTGCGTTCAAAAGGCATTGAAACGGCGTTCATTACCCTCCATGTCGGGCTCGGCACTTTTCGTCCGGTGAAAGTGGACAATGTCGAAGATCATAAGATGCACGGCGAATTTTACATGATGTCCGAGTCTACGGCCGAGCAATTGAACCGTGTGCGAGAAAACGGCGGTCGTATCATTGCCGTTGGAACCACGGCAGTGCGGACGCTCGAAACGATTGCAAGTCAATCGGACGGCCGATTTCAAGAAGCATCGGGTTGGACAGACATTTTTATTTATCCGGGTTACCGTTTTCGCGGGCTCGATGGATTGATTACGAATTTTCATTTGCCGAAATCGACGTTGATCATGCTTGTCAGCGCTTTGGCCGGAAGGGAAAACATTTTACACGCTTATCGGGAAGCGGTTCGCCGCGAATACCGCTTTTTCAGCTTCGGGGACGCCATGCTCATTTTGGAAAGGAAGGGTCGCGATTGACCGCAGTCACCTATGAATTCATCAAGTCATGCAAGCAGACCGGTGCGCGTTTAGGCAAACTTCACACCCCTCACGGTACGTTCGACACACCGATGTTCATGCCGGTCGGCACGCTGGCAACAGTGAAAACGATGAGCCCGGAAGAATTGAAAGAGATGGGCGCCGGCATCATTTTAAGCAACACGTATCATTTATGGCTTCGCCCAGGAGAAGATATTGTTGAGGCATCCGGCGGTTTGCATTCATTCATGAACTGGGACCGCGGAATATTAACCGATTCCGGCGGCTTTCAAGTATTCAGTCTCAGCGATATGCGGGAGATTCAGGAAGAGGGCGTTCATTTCCGGAATCATTTGAACGGCGACCGTTTGTTTTTGTCTCCTGAGAAATCGATCGGGATTCAGCAGGCGCTCGGTGCAGACGTGATCATGGCGCTGGATGAATGTCCGCCGTATCCAGCGTCATATGAATACATGAAAGAGTCGGTCGAACGGACGAGTCGCTGGGCGGAGCGTTGTTTAACGGCTCACAATCAAACGGAACGTCAATCGCTGTTCGGAATCGTTCAAGGCGGAGAGTATAAAGCCTTGCGAGAGCAAAGCGCCGCTGATCTCAGTTCGCTTGATTTTTCCGGTTATGCGGTCGGCGGATTGTCCGTCGGAGAACCGAAGGATGTCATGAACGAGGTGTTGGAGTGGACAACCCCGCTGTTGCCTGCCGACAAGCCGCGCTATTTGATGGGCGTTGGGTCCCCGGATTCGTTGATTGACGGCGTGATTCGCGGAATCGACATGTTCGATTGCGTATTGCCGACTCGGATTGCCCGCAACGGCACTTGCATGACGTCGAGCGGTCGTCTTGTCGTCCGCAACGCGAAATACGCCAAAGATTTTCGGCCTTTGGACGAGGCTTGCGACTGTTATACGTGCCGGAACTACTCACGTGCTTACATTCGTCATCTCGTGAAAACGAACGAAACGTTCGGATTCCGTCTTACGACTTACCATAACCTTTATTTTTTGTTAAACTTAATGAGGCGCGTCAGACAAGCGATTCACGAAGATCGTTTGCTTGATTTCCGCGAACGGTTTTTCGAACAATACGGTTTCCATCGACCGAACGCGAAAAACTTTTAACACGAGGGAAAGGGGGTACATACTAATGGGCAATTCACTTCTTACGACAGTAGGGCCGCTGATTTTGTTCTTCGCGATCTTTTATTTTCTTGCCATTCGTCCGCAACAAAAGAGGCAAAAACAAACGCGGGAAATGCAGGCGGCTTTGAAAAAAGGAGATAAGATCGTTACAATCGGAGGTTTTCACGGTACAGTGGACGCGATTGACGAAGACCGCATCGTCATTCGTTCGAACGACGGCAGCAAGCTGACGTTCGATCGTCAAGCGGTAAGAGAAATTACGGAATCAAAAGAAAAAGAGTAAAGAAAAAAAGAGCCCGCGCTCAACGCCGGGCTCTTTATTTTTTCGCGTGTGACGAGGAAAGGTTGACGCCGATCACGCCGCCAAGCGCCGAAACTAAAACATACATGAGGAAGTACAACAATTGCTGAGGAGTGAAGCTCGTTTCAAATCCTAAAAATTGAATGAGGGAAAGCAGGATCGTGTACAGAAAACCTGCGCCGGCCCCAATGAACCATCCCCGTTCGCCAGCTTTCCTTCCCGCCATAATTCCGCCTGCCAACAAAGCCAATAAAGAAATTACGATCGTCGCCGTGGCAAATGATGCTTCGCTTAAGTTTGTAAACTGAAGCAATAGTGATATGACAAAGCTTGCTAAAACAATAACGACGACGACCATGCCGAGTCCAAGAAACATGCCGGTCATTTTTCCGTCTCTCATTTGTCATTCCTCCCGTCTGTTGTCCTAGTACAACTTATTCATCAAGCCGGACATTTAGAATCATTTTGCGTCTTCAAGCGAGGTGGTTTTACACATGAATTCAACATGTTCTCCTTTGTCCGTTCATACGATGTACAAACCATGACAGCGAACGAGAAGGAGACGGAACCGTTGGCTACTATCGTTGCTTTGTCTATTTTCTTGATTTCCTACACGGCGATCATTACCGAAAAAATGAATCGCGCTTTTGCGGCTTGCGTCGGCGGTCTGCTCATGACGCTGACAGGTATCGTCGATGTCGATGACATGTTGTTTCGGTACATCGACTGGGAAACGATCGTATTATTGTTTTCGATGATGGTCATCGTTTCCATCACGAGCGCCAACGGTGTCTTCGAGTTTGCGGCGGTAGTTCTTGCCCAAAAGGTGTTGGGAAAGCCGCTGCCCTTGCTTTTCATGTTTGCTTCTTTGACGGCGCTCGGATCCGCGTTTCTTGATAATGTGACGACGGTGCTTCTTCTCGTCCCGATTGTTTTAACGATTACGGACATCCTCGCCCTCCCGGCAGTTCCTTATTTAACGGCGATCATCGTTTTTTCCAATATTGGCGGGACCGCCACGCTCATCGGCGACCCGCCGAACATTATGATCGGTCAAAAAGTCGAGCACCTCGGGTTCAACGATTTTCTCGTCAACTTGGCTCCTGTCGTCATCCTCATATACGCCATTGTAATTGTTTTGTTTTTATTGATCTACCGCCGTTCGTTAAAAACATCCAAAACGAACCGTTTGCGCCTAATGAACGTTGATCCTGCATCGTATTTGCGCAAAGGCCCCGCTTTAATGCGGTCGGTGACCGTATTGTTGTTGACGATTTGCGGGTTTCTTTTCCATCCGTTTTTTCATGTTGAATTGGTCACCGTGGCCATGGCCGGCGCGTTGTTGCTTGTCTTGCTTACATACGGACGGATGAACTTGGAATCCGTTTTTCGTTCCGTGGAGTGGATGACGCTTTTGTTCTTCGCGGGGTTGTTCATGTTGGTCGGAGGTTTGCAGGAAGCGGGTGTGATCGATGAGATGGCGAAAAGCATTTTATTTTATACGGAAGGAGACATTCAAAAAACCGCTCTTTTTATTTTATGGGGATCGGGACTGATTTCCGGTTTCGTCGACAACATTCCTTTTGTGGCTGCAATGATTCCGGTCATTCTCGAGTTTCGTGATTACGGCATGATGAATGTGGATCCGCTCTGGTGGGCCCTTTCTCTCGGATCATGTCTCGGCGGCAACGCCACGCTCATCGGTGCCTCGGCAAATGTCATCGTCGCCGGATTGGCAAGCAAACATCGGCAACCGCTGCCATTTTTCCAATTTATGAAAACGGGTTTGCTCGTTGTGTTGTTATCGTTAGTCATATCAAGCATTTACTTGTATTTTCGTTATCTGGTCGATTTTCATTGAGCGCATTTCCATATCCTGCGTAACATGAACTCCCTATCGAGCGGTCACACTAAGGTAAGCGGATCGAAGGGAGGTTTTTTTGTGGACGGCATTTGGACCGTTGTCTTGCGCATCGTTTTCTTGTATTTTTTATTGTTGATCGTGTTTCGCGTCATGGGAAAACGTGAGATCGGGCAGCTGAGTATATTGGATTTCGTCATCTTGATCATGATTGGTGAACTCGCCGTTTTTTCCATCGAAGATCCGAAGACGCCCATGTTGCGATCCATCCTCTCGATCGGCGTTCTCGGCGCTTTGCAAGTCGCGCTGTCCTATCTGTCGTTGAAAAACCAAAAAATCCGCCGCTATACGGACGGAACCCCGACAACGATCATCGACAAAGGAAAAATCGACGAGGAAGAAATGCGAAGGCAACGCTACAATTTCAATGATTTGCTCGTACAGTTGAGGGAGAACAAAGTCCGCGACATCTCGGATGTCGAATTCGCGGTGCTTGAGCCGACGGGAAAGCTTTCCGTATATCAATACAAAGATACGAAAACCGACGACGGCTTGCCTTCGCCTGAGCAAGACGTCGACTTGCCGATGCCGCTCATTTTGGACGGAGAAGTGCAGGAGCAAAATCTGCAAAGATTGCGAAAAACGCCTTTATGGCTCCGCCAGCAATTGCGAGATCTAGGCTATAAAGACGTGAAGGCGATTTCGTATTGCTCAATGCAGCGGGACGGATCTTTGTTCATCGACATGAAGGACGAAAAGTGACCGGTCCGTTACGCCTTGAAGAATTTCGTGCCCCATTTGCCGATGAGAGGAAGCTGGGCAACGTCGTCTTTTCGAATGACGCCGAAGAGAACGATGAGCAAAAAGTAAACGATCGTCACGACGAAGATGAGCGTAAGTGTTCTCGGCAGCAATTCGACGCCCGTGAGGGCGTAATGCCGCAAATAATAGGCGGTGAAAGCGGTAATGGCAATGCAAATCAGTCCTTTGGCAAAATCGGCAGCGACGAGTGTGTAGCCGACCGACTTAACGACGGTGACGAAATGAAGAAGGGTAACAAGGATGACGTTTACGACATAACCCATCGCAGCTCCGAAGATTTGAAATTCCGGCTGTGAGGCGAGGACGAAAATGGTTGCCATTTTCACTGTTGATCCGAAAACCGTGTTCATCATGGCTGCCTTTGCGTGATTTAACGCTTGTAATGCCGCCTGCAACGGTTGCTGAAAGAAATAAATAAAGAAAAACGGGGCCATCCAGCGCACATAAACGGCAACGTGGGGCACGTCGTACATGAGTTTCATTAACGGTGCCGCAAATTCATACGTAATGACGACAGCCAGTCCTCCGGTAATCATTGACACTTTCATCGCCTGGTGTAAACGGTAGTGAATCTGGTCATACCTATGATGGGCGGCGGCTTCGCTGATCGTCGGCACAAGCGAAACGGACAATGAATACGTGATAAACGTCGGAAGCGTCAAAAAAGAGAGAGCCAGGCCGGCGATTTCCCCGTACAATTTTGTCGCCATCGCTGCTGACACTCCGGCAATCGCTAGACTTTGCGTAATGATGATCGGTTCGAAAAAATGGCCGACTGACCCGATCAAGCGGCTCCCAGTCGCGGGAAGAGCGATGTTCATTAACTCTTTGAACTCTTTGCGTCCGCCTTTTACATAGGACCAAAACCCTTTGCGGATCGGGATTTTCTTCGAGGTTTTGAACATCGTAAACATATAAAATAACGAACCGATTTCGCCGATGACATTGGCGGAAATCGCGCCGGCAGCCGCATAAGCGACGCCGTAAGGCAACAAAGCCGTAGCCAGGATGGCTGAAAAACATACACGAAGCACTTGTTCGATGATTTGCGAGATCCCGAGCGGACTCATGTGACGCCGCCCTTGAAAGTAGCCGCGAAGTACCGAAGATACGGCGACGACAGGAACGATCGGCGATATGGCGAGCAACGGAATCATCACTCGTTCGTCGACAAACACCGTTTTTGCGAGCATCGGCGCGAACAAGATCATCATGCCGGTGAATAACAGGCTGAGCGTTCCTGTCGTTGACAGAGACACGACGAGAATGCGTTTGATCTTGCGGCGGTCGTTGAGCGCTTCCGCTTCGGAAACGAGTTTCGATATCGCAACCGGAAGTCCGATTTGTGTCAACGTCACCGTAAGCAGCAGCGTCGGGAACGCCATTGTAAAGAGGCCGTATCCTTCTTCGCCGATGATGCGCACGATGACAATTTTATTAATGAAGCCGATGATCTTGACGACGATCCCCGCCAGAATGAGGACGAGGGTTCCTTTCAAAAACGATTGTTTCGTCATGAGAGTGATGCCTCCGTCTGAATGATTGCGCCGTTGAAATGTGAAGCCGGTCCACTTCACGGTCTGTAGCATGTATATGCAAAAATGTGGACAAAGCATGACAAGGAATTGCCGGACTTTAATAGAAATCGAATGACAAACGGCAACAAGTTGTCTTATCATGGTAAAATAAACAAGCGGAGGTGTCGGGATGCCTGAATCAGGAGCTTATGATCATTGGAAAGAAAAGTTGGACCCGATCATCAATTTGAAAGTGGATGAGTTCGTGCTGCTCGGCTATGATGAACCGGATCGGGATGAAATTTGGAAATGCGCGGTCGAACGCGTCCATCGGAAACATGGCAAGGAACCGGTCCGGCTGCACGTGTTCGTGAACGAATTCATGGGATTATCGGTGAACGATTACATGAACCGTTTGCGGAAGGAAAGTTTTTTCGGTCCGGATTGGTTTGAAGGGGACAAGCCATTGAAACTGAGTGAATTTGACGAGGCCGGCCGCTGAAAATATAATGGGAATATGTGAGTTTTTGCGGAAAAAAGGGGTTTTGGCAACATGAAAGGGGAACATACGAATGAAAAATAGAAAAGGGAATCTCGTTGCCTTTTTCGTGATTCTTGTATTGCTTGCGGGTATGATCGGCTATACCGCCAATGGAATCATACATGACATTCGGCTCGGACTTGATTTGCAAGGCGGGTTTGAAGTGCTTTACGAAGTGCAACCGGCAGAAAAAGGTCAAAAAATCGACAACGACGTCTTGCAAAGTACGGTAGCTGCCTTAAGGAAACGGATCGACGTGCTTGGCGTGGCCGAGCCGAACATCGATATTGAGGGACGCAACCATATACGGGTCCAGCTTGCGGGCGTAAAGGACCCGGACAAAGCCCGTGAACTGCTGTCCACGGGCGCCCGTATAAGTTTTCGCAACGAACAAGGGAAAAAAGTATTGGACGGTTCCGACCTCGTGCCAGGGAGCGCGAAGGTAAGCTTTGAAAATGGACAGCCCGTTGTCGAGATGAAGATCAAACATCCCGATAAGTTTCAACGGGTTACGAAAAAGCTTTACGGTAAACGTATGGCGATCTGGATGGATTACCAGGAAGGCGATTCGCTTGAGGAAGCGCTGCAAAAGAAACAAAACAACCCGAATGCCGACACACATTTAATTTCGGCACCTGTCGTGCGAGCCGTCTTGAGCAGCACCGCAGTCATTTCGGGTGATTTCAAACTCGATGAAGCGAAGACGCTGGCGCAATTGCTGAATGCGGGCTCGCTGCCGGTGAAACTAAAAGAAATTTATTCGACTTCTGTCGGCGCCGCTTTCGGAAAGAACGCATTGCACCAAACGGTTGTATCTGGGTTGATCGGCATCTTGCTCATCTTTCTTTTCATGTTGTTGTTTTATCGTTTTCCCGGAATCATTGCGGTTATCACGTTATGCGCTTACATGTATCTCGTACTTCTTGTTTATGATTGGATGAATGCCGTGTTAACTTTATCCGGCATTGCCGCATTCGTTCTCGGCGTCGGCATGGCGGTCGATGCAAACGTCATCACGTATGAGAGAATCAAGGAGGAGATCCGTACCGGCAAATCGATTTTGTCTTCGTTCAAGTCCGGGGTGAGACGGTCATTCGTAACGATTCTTGACGCCAACTTGACGACCATCTTGGCGGGAGCGGTTCTGTTTGCCTTTGGGACAAGCTCGGTGAAAGGTTTTGCGGTCATGTTGATCGTCAGCATCCTCGCCAGTTTTATAACCGCGGTATACGGAACACGGTTGTTGCTCGGTTTTTGGGTGAAGAGCCGTGTGTTAGATAAAAAACCGGGGTATTTCGGCGTAAAGGAGAAGGATATCAGTGAGCTTTAAATATGAAAAAGGCAAATTCGATTTCGTCGAACAACGGAACAAGTTTTTCATCTTTTCGGCCGTGCTCATTGTGATCGGCTTTGCGGTATTGGCCGCTAAAGGTTTGAATCTCGGCATCGATTTCACAAGCGGAACGCGAATCGAAATACGAGCGGATCATCCGATTTCCGTAGATAAGATTGAACAGCAATTTCACGAGATGGGGGTTGACCCGGTCAAAATCGTCCCCGCGGGAAAGAACCACAACATTGGATCGGCCCGTTTCGATAAAGTATTGTCGCAAGACAAAGAATTAGAAATTCAAAAGAAATTTCGGGCTATTTACGGATCCGACATTACTGTAAGCAAAGTATCGCCACAAGTTGGGAGAACGCTGGCAAAGAATGCGATGCTTGCCGTCGCGATCGCCTCGATCGGGATTATTATTTATGTGTGGATTCGCTTTGAAATTCTTCAAGGCCTTGCGGCCATCGTCGCTTTGCTGCACGATTCATTTTTTATCGTCGCGGTTTTCAGTTTGTTGCAACTGCAAGTGAATGTCGAGTTTGTCGCGGCGGTGTTGACGATCGTCGGTTATTCGATTAACGACACGATTGTAACGTTCGACCGGATCCGCGAAAACATGCAGAAGGCGAAACGGGTCAAGGGATATAAGGATTTGGCATACATCGTGAATGCGAGCATTTATCAAACGTTGACACGTTCCATTAATACTGTTTTGACCGTTGTCTTGGCGGCAGTTGCGTTGTTGATTTTCGGGAGCGCGGAAATTCGCAACTTTGCATTCGCATTGATGGTCGGTCTCGTCGCGGGAACGTATTCATCTATCTTTATTGCTTCACAGCTTTGGGTCATTTGGAAATCAAAGGCGATGAAACGGAAACACAAAGCTCAACCAAATGAACAGCATGCTTAATCGATCGCCTGCGGATGGTGCCGCAGGTTTTCGTTTCTCTTCGGCGGACGAAGGGAAAACCGATAGGGAGGAGGAGATGCAATGAAAGGTCAATGGGGACTATTGTTTGCTTTGCTGTTTGCTCTTATCGTAGCCGTGTTTGCAGTCATCAACGTCGATGACGTGACGGTCGATTATTTGTTCGGCACTGCTCGCTGGCCGCTCGTCATCGTCATTCTTGCTTCGGCGTTGTCCGGTGCACTTGTTGTCGGAGGATTTGGCATTTACCGCGTGATTCGACTGCAAATGGAAAATCGCAGGCTGAGAAGACAATATGAACAACTTCTTAACGAACGCGAGACGAGAGTAGAGCCATCATTAACCACCGACACTGGCGAGTCTCATTCGAGCGACGATTCAACAAACTCTTAAAAGGAACCTCTTGGCTGTTTTCCAATGCTTCCAACGGACGAAATCTCTTTTGATCATTCGACAAGTTGAAGGTATAATGGAACGGTCAAGAGGTGATTGTATGTTAAAGCCGAAAACGAAATGGCGGACGGTTTCGGAGATGACGAATGAAGCTGAATCGTTAGCAACGACGCTCGGAATCGCTCCGCTCGTGGCACAATTATTGATCAATCGCAGCATGAACACGATTGAACGCGCCGAACGGTTTCTCAACGTGAACGATCAACCGTTCAATGATCCTTTCCTCATGAAAGGAATGCGCGAAACGGTCGACCGCATTCAACAAGCAATCACGAATCAAGAAAAAATTTTGGTATTTGGCGACTATGATGCCGACGGTGTGACGAGCACCGCCATCTTGATGAGCGTTTTGCGTGAAATCGGGGCAAACGCGGACTACTATGTCCCTAATCGATTTACGGAAGGGTACGGTCCGAACGTGCCTGCTTTACATAATGCGAAAGAGGAGCATCAGACACTAGTCATTACGGTGGACACTGGAATATCAGCGATTGATGAAGCCGAAGCCGCGCGTGAACTCGGCCTCGATTTCATCATCACCGATCATCACCAGCCGCCTACGCGGTTGCCAAACGCGTTCAGCATCGTGAATCCTCATCAAGAGGATTGTTTGTATCCATTCAAAGGGCTTTCAGGTGCCGGAGTTGCGTTTAAGCTTGCACACGCGCTGCTCGGACGCGTCCCTGAGCATCTTCTCGATCTAACCGTGGCGGGAACGATCGCCGATCTCGTTCCCCTTGTCGAAGAGAACCGGCTCATTGCCGTTCGCGGGCTTACCCAGCTTGAACATACCGAGCGCCCCGGATTGAGAGCCCTGTTGGACGTGAGCGGGATCGCAGGAAAGAAACTTACCGCAGAAGACGTCGGATTTACGATCGGTCCTCGTTTGAACGCCGTCGGCAGACTGGATTCCGCGACCCCTGCGGTTCGGCTGTTGTTGACCGATAAGGAGGAAGAAGCGGACGAACTGGCGAACGTGCTCGAGGAAACGAACCGGGCAAGAAAAAGGCTCGTCGATGAAATCGCCGATGAGACAATGGAACAAATCGAACGGGAATTTCCGCCCGAGGATCATTGGTTTCTCTTGGCCGCCAAGGAAGGTTGGAATCCTGGCGTAATCGGTATTGTTGCCTCGCGGCTCGTTGAACGCTACCATCGCCCTGCGATTGTCATGAGCATCGATGAAAAGACAGGTTTGGCAAAAGGGTCGGCGCGAAGTATCGAAGGATTCGACATGTATCGCCATTTGGCGCAATGCAGTGATTGTCTTGATGCATTCGGCGGACATCCGATGGCTGCCGGCATGACCGTAAAAAACGACAGGATCGGCGAATTGCGGCGAAGATTGAATGAATTGGCGCGTGAGGGATTGACCGAGGCAGATTTGGTTCCCACAAAACATGTGGATGTCGTTTGCTCGGTCGATGACGTGTCCCTTTCATTGATCGAGCAAATGTCTCGGCTTGAGCCGTTTGGGACAGACAATCCGCCGCCAACAGTATGGATCGAAAATGCGCGGCTGACGCAAATCAAAAAAGTCGGAAGTGACGCCAACCATTTAAAAGCGGTATTAAGCGGGAGCGAAACATCCGTTGACGCGATCGGATTTCAATGGGGTTCAATCGGTGACGAATTGTCAATAAATGCGAAGACATCGGTCGTCGGACGGCTGCAAGTGAACGAGTGGAACGGGTTCCGCAAACCGCAAATCGTTCTTGAGGACGTTTCTGTCGACCATTGGCAGTTGTTTGATTTTCGCAATGAACGCAATGCGGCCAGTAAATTGGCAATGCTGCCCGAAGAAAAAAGATTGTATGTGGCGTTTCGATCAGATACGCGGGATCAAAAGCGGTTTGAAACGTTAGGAAAACCATTCTTTTGTTTGCAAGAGCAAACCGTGACGGCGGAGCAATTATGCGGACGTTACGTCGTTCTCCTTGACGTACCCCATAATGTCGAAGCGATGAAGAAACTTTTTCAAAACGCTGCTCCTGATCGTATTTATGCTGTGTTTCATCACGATGCGACGAATTTCTTTTCTACGCTGCCGACCCGCGACCATTTTAAATGGTTATACGGGCTGTTGCTTCAGCGAAAAACGTTGAATTTGGGCCATCATGCTGAATCGTTGGCAAAACAAAAAGGATGGTCGATAGAAACGGTATTGTTCATGGCGGAAGTCTTCGAAGAATTGGAATTCGCGACATGGAAAAACGGGATTTTGACCGCCGCTGACCGCCCGCAAAAACGGGAATTGTCAGAATCGCAGCTCGTGAAAGAAAGGAAACGGCAAGCGGAAGTTGAGCACTTATTTTGTTATGCATCATCTTCGTCTTTGAAAAATTGGTTTGAAACGATCTTGGACGAATCGGAAATGCTTGAGGAGGCTGTACAAAAATGAACTACAAAGATTACATCGCAATCGTTGACGGATTTCCGAAACCGGGCGTCAGCTTCAAAGATCTGACTCCGCTCATGCAAAACGGCGAAGTATTTCAAAAAGCGATTGCCGAACTGGTGGAATTCGCCAAAGACAAACGGATTGACATTATTGCGGGGCCGGAAGCGCGCGGATTCATTGTCGGCTGCCCGCTTTCCTATGCGCTCGGCGTTGGGTTCGTTCCGGTCCGTAAGCAAGGCAAGCTTCCTCGGGAAGTGATTCAGACGGATTACGGCTTGGAATACGGAAAAAATGTTCTCACGATGCATAAGGACGCGATTCGTCCAGGGCAACGCGTGTTGGTCGTCGACGACTTGCTGGCAACGGGCGGTACTGCCGGGGCGACGATCAAACTCGTTGAACAGCTCGGAGGAACGGTCGTCGGTTCGGCATTCATGATTGAATTGACGTATTTGCAAGGTCGGAAACAAATCGACGAGTACGAACTGTTTACGTTAATGAAATACGACGAATAAGAAGTGCCCGCACGGGCGCTTTTTTGTTCACGGGTCTCCCGTTTGGCGTCGATTCCAGTCTTCCCGACAATTTTCGCAAATTCCTTTACATCTTTACACAGATTCAACATAATAGAACCAAGCTGTTTTCAGCCGGATTTACCAATACACTACATTCAGGTGATTGTATGGCCATTGAGCATTTGCTCGAAAAAGCGAAAGGTTACTTATCGGAAAATGACCTTTCTTTATTGGATAAAGCCTATCGTTACGCAAAAAAAGCCCATGAAGGACAATACCGGCGTTCGGGAGCACCGTACATTACGCATCCGGTCGAGGTCGCGGGAATCTTGGTTGATCTTGAAATGGATGCAACATCGGTCGCTGCCGGTTTTTTGCATGATGTCGTCGAAGATACAAACGTGACGATCGACGATTTGAGAAACGACTTTAATGAAGAGGTAGCGCTGCTCGTTGACGGCGTGACAAAGCTGCGAAAGTTTGAGTTCAAGTCAAAAGAAGAACAACAGGCGGAAAATCACCGAAAAATGTTTGTCGCAATGGCGCAAGACATTCGCTGTATTTTGATTAAGCTTGCCGACAGGCTTCACAATATGCGCACGTTGAAACATATGCCGAAAGACAAACAAATTCAAAAGGCGAATGAAACGCTGGAAATTTTCGCGCCGTTGGCGCACCGTCTCGGGATTTCCACGATCAAATGGGAACTCGAAGACATTTCACTTCGCTATTTGAATCCGCAGCAATACTACCGCATCGTTAATTTAATGAAAAAAAAGCGCACCGAACGCGAGGAATACATTGACGATGTCATCGAAGAAATCAAAAGCCGTTTACGGGACGTCAACATCAATGCCGAAATTTACGGGCGACCGAAACATTTGTACAGCATATACCGAAAGATGGTCCTGCAAAACAAGCAATTCAACGAAATTTACGATTTGCTTGCCGTGCGGATCATTGTCGACAGCATTAAAGACTGTTATGCGGTACTTGGCATTATTCATACGCGCTGGAAACCAATGCCCGGCCGTTTTAAAGATTATATTGCCATGCCAAAGCAAAATATGTACCAGTCTCTTCATACGACGGTTGTCGGACCGAAAGGCGATCCGCTTGAAGTGCAAATCCGCACGAGGGACATGCACAAAGTAGCGGAATACGGGATCGCCGCGCACTGGGCTTACAAAGAAGGCAAAACCTTGAACGCGAAAATGCCGTTTGAAGAAAAAATGGCCTGGTTCCGGGAAATTCTTGAATGGCAAAACGATACCGACGATGCAAAAGAATTCATGGAAACGTTGAAAGTCGATTTGTTTTCCGACATGGTGTTCGTCTTTTCGCCAAAGGGAGACGTCATCGAGTTGCCGGCAGGCTCGGTTCCGATCGATTTTGCTTACCGCATTCACACCGAAATCGGAAACAAGACGGTTGGCGCGAAAGTAAACGGCAAAATGGTGCCGCTCGACTATAAATTGAAAACGGGCGACATTGTGGAAATCTTGACTTCGAAGCATTCGTACGGCCCGAGCCAAGATTGGTTGAAAATCACGCAAAGTTCACAAGCAAAAAACAAAATCCGTCAATGGTTCAAAAAGCAAAAACGAGAAGAAAACGTAGATAAAGGCAAAGAACTTGTGGAACAGGAATTACGGAATCAGAAATACAATCCGAAGGAAGTTTTGACGCCGGAAAATCTCGAAAACGTTGCGAAAAAGTACAACTTTTCCAATGAGGAAGAAATTTATACTGCCGTCGGTTATAACGGCATTACGGCGAAGCAAGTCGTCACAAGACTGACCGAGAAAATCCGCAAACAGCAAAGCCAGGAAGAAGAAACAAAACGGCTTCTCGAAGCGATGGCCGACGGCTCGAATGCGTCCGTGAGCCGAAAACCGGTTTCCGGGGTGCGCGTGAAAGGGGCGGACAATTTACTCATTCGCTTGTCGAAATGTTGCAATCCGGTTCCAGGGGACGATATTATCGGCTTTATAACGAAAGGGCGCGGTGTATCGATTCATCGGCAAGATTGTCCGAACGTTCGTAACGTGGAACAACCCGAACGGTTGCTTGATGTGGAATGGGAAGGCGGACTTGAATCGAAGAGTTATAACGTGTACATCGAAGTTCACGGATTTGATCGAAGCGGACTGCTTAACGAGGTTTTGCACGCCGTAACGGACACAAAGACCGTCATTAACGGTGTATCTGCCAACGCCGACCGCAACAAGATGGCGACGATTCACATGACGATCGCGATTAACAACGTGAATCATTTGCAGCGAGTGGTCGAGAAGATCAAGCAAATTCCCGATATTTATACCGTGCGGCGTGTCACGCAATAACAGGAGGGAGTGTCTGGATGAGAGTCGTATTGCAACGGTCGAAAGCCGCCGCGGTTGAAGTCGCCGGCAAAACGATAGGTGAAATTGATCACGGGCTTGTGCTGCTTGTTGGTATTAAACAGAATGACGGAGTCGATGAAATTCAATATGTCGCCGATAAAATAGCAAACTTAAGAATTTTTGAAGATGAAGAAGGGAAAATGAACCGCTCTTTGCTTGACGTCGGCGGCGCTGTCTTATCGGTATCTCAATTTACGTTATACGGCGATACGAAGAAAGGGCGGCGCCCGAGTTTCGTCGATGCGGCGCGCCCGGCAGTGGCTGAAAAGCTGTACGATTTGTTTAACGATACCTTGCGGCAAAAAGGCTTGCAGGTCGAAACCGGTCAGTTCGGGGCGATGATGGACGTTCGGCTCACGAATGATGGACCGGTCACGTTGATTGTGGAAAAATAACCGAACGATCAAGGGCTGCTGACGAAGAAGCGGTCTTTTTTTGAATGTCCCCGCCCGAAGGGCGGGGACATTCATCGCTTCATTCCTGTTGAAAATACGTTTCCAACCCCTCGGTTATCGCCGTTGTTACTTTATTTCTATAGACAGTTGTTCGGACGACACCTTCCTCACCGTCATTTGTCAAAAAGCCAAGTTCCAGCAAGGTGGCTGGCTGTCGGTTTTCGCGCAAGACATGGTAATTGGCAAATCGCACTCCGCGGTCGCGAAGACGGGTTTCCTTGACGAGCATTTTTTGAATGGCTTCAGCCAGCGGCTTGTCCTTTTCTTTTGTATAATAATAACTGGCGATGCCGTGCGCGCTCGTGTACAAAGACGCGTTGAAATGAATGCTGATGAAAGCGTCGGCACCGGATCGTTCGGCGGTATTCACGCGGTTTGCTAAGGAGACGTATGTATCTCCGCTTCGCGTCAAAATCACGTGCGCGCCTGCTTTTCTCAACTTCCGGCTCAATGAAAACGCGGTTTTCCATGTTAAATCCTTCTCAAGCGTATGGAACCGATTTCCGATTGCCCCCGTATCGAAGCCTCCGTGTCCCGGATCAATCACGATCGTCTTTCCATGAAGGGCGTCCCGGTCGATGACTTCCTCTGGGGTATCGGCTTGCGTCACGATCCATCCGGCAACGTAAGCGTGGCTGCCGTCTTTTAAGCGGATTTCATACCATCCCCGTTTTTCATCAAGAACTTCGTACGTTTCGCCGCGTGAACCGACAGCCAAAATGGTTTGATGCAAACCGGGTCCCGCTCTTAAATGCGTTCCGTCATACAAGAGTTCAATCGCATTCGGTTTATTTTCAGAACGATCGCGCCTCGAACGGGTGATTGTTGTCGTTTTCACGGTATATTGTCCGGCAATCCAGCCTTCGCGGCCGTCAGCCAGTGTGATTTTCAACCAGCCGTAACGCTCGTCATGAACATGAAACACGTGACCGTTCGTCACTTTTGCGAGGATCGGTGAGTGAATGTCGGGGGCTTTTCTGACGTTCAATACTTGTACCGCAACTGTCGCT
This sequence comes from Bacillales bacterium, assembly GCA_035700025.1. Lineage (NCBI taxonomy): Bacteria > Bacillati > Bacillota > Bacilli > Caryophanales > Caryophanales bacterium. Next base: position 115,902 of record DASSOY010000048.1, read on the forward strand.
TTTCGGACGGTATCCGCATTTGCGGTCCATCCGTCGGCGGCAAGGACCGCGTAGAAACATAGAACGGCCAACGGCGTCAGCAGGATGTGTTTTCGTTTCATATTCCGCCTCCTTTTTCTGCTTGTTTTCTCTAAATTCTCACTCAAACGGAAAATTCCTGCGTGACTTTTGATTCATCTGTTCGACGTGTTCGTCAATTTCTTGACAAACGGCTTATGCGTCAGTAATATATAAGACAATCATTTATTGTTGAACCGAGGACGGAGACGAGTACCAGACCCCACGCTGCCAGAGAGAAAGTGCCGACGGCTGCAAGCACTTTTCGGCGATGATCTGCGAATGACACTCCCGAGGTTTCTCTCCGAACGATACAACTCAGTAGGAGAAGGACGTGCGGCAAGCGTTAATTGCTTCAAGAGGGAGCCGGCAGGCTCCAATCAGGGTGGTACCACGGGCAACAACTCTCGTCCCTTACGGGGCGGGAGTTTTTTATTTTTACATACGGAGGTCGAAGACAGTGAAAGTGAACATTCCGAGAGGGACTTACGACGTTATACCCGGCAACGTGGAGAAATGGCAGTACATGGAGGAGAAGGCGCATGACTTGGCGCGCCGCTACCATTACGAAGAAATCCGCACGCCGATGTTTGAGCATACGGAATTGTTTCAGCGAGGCGTAGGCGAGTCGACTGATATCGTGCAAAAAGAAATGTATACGTTCAAAGACCGCTCGGACCGCAGCTTGACGTTGCGTCCAGAAGGGACGGCTTCCGTCGTGCGGGCGTTCATCGAAAACAAACTTTACGGAGAACCGCAGCAACCGGTGAAATTGTATTACCTTGGGCCGATGTTTCGCTATGAACGGCCGCAAAAAGGAAGAATGCGACAATTTTCGCAATTTGGCATTGAAGCTTTCGGGAGTGTCGACCCGGCGCTCGATGCGGAAGTCATCGCAATGGCAGACAGCTATTGCAAAGAACTTGGGCTGAAAGAAGTGAAGCCGGTGATCAACAGCCTCGGCGATATGGAAAGTAGAGAGGCGCACCGGACAGCATTGGTAGAGCACTTTCAAGCTCGGATTCATGAGTTTTGCTCGGATTGTCAGCGCCGCCTGAACCAAAATCCGCTTCGCATTCTTGATTGCAAGGTAGACAGCGGGCATGAACTCATGAAAAGCGCTCCGTCGATTCTCGAGTATTTAAATGAAGAATCTCGAGCCTTTTTCGAGCAAGTCAAGCAGCATTTAGATGGGATGGACATCGACTATGTGATCGACCGAAACCTCGTTCGCGGGCTTGATTATTACAATCATACAGCGTTCGAGATGATCAGTTTTTCCGAGAAGCTTGGCGCCATCAAGGCGGTCGGCGGCGGCGGCCGATACAACGGTCTCGTCGAAGAAGTCGGCGGTCCGGAAACGCCGGGGATCGGGTTCGGGCTCGGATTGGACCGATTGCTTTTAGCGATGGACGCAGAAGGTCAAGCGTTGCCGGTCGATAAATCGATTGACTGTTATTTTGTGGCGATCGGAGAAAAAGCGAGTGAACACATTCCTGCGTTGTTGTACCGCCTTCGGCAAGCCGGACTTTCGGCCGATAAAGATTACATGGACAAAAAAGTGAAGGCGCAGTTTAAAAACGCCGATCGGTTGAATGCCAAATTTGTTGCCGTGCTAGGTGAAGATGAGCTCGCGAAAGGCGAAATCAATATAAAAAATTTAGCCACGGGCGATCAGGAAACAACTTCGCTTGATACGCTTGTTTCTTATTTAAAGGAAAAATTGTAACGATTGATCTATAAAATTGGAGGGATTCCATTGGCAGAGAGAACGCATGGATGCGGAACTTTGAGAAGCGAGCATCGCGGAAAACAAGTTACGTTAAAAGGATGGGTGCAAAGAAGACGCGACCTTGGCGGATTGATTTTCATCGATTTGCGCGACCGATCGGGGATCGTTCAAGTCGTATTCAATCCGGAAGGATCCGAAGAAGCGTTGAAAGTGGCAGAAACCGTACGCAGTGAATTCGTGGTTGAAGTCGACGGGAAAGTTGTTGCCCGTGAAGCGAATGCGGTCAATGCCAAGTTGGCGACCGGCGAAATTGAAGTGAAAGCGGATCGTATTGAAATCATCAACGCGTCGAAAACACCGCCGTTTCCGATCAGCGACGATACGGAAGCAGCAGAAGAAGTTCGCTTGAAATACCGTTATCTCGATTTGCGTCGGCCGGTCATGCAAAAGACGTTGAAAATGCGTCATCAAATCACGAAAATCATTCGCGAGTTCTTGGATGACGAAGATTTTATCGAAATCGAAACGCCGATGATGACGAAAAGCACGCCGGAAGGCGCGCGGGATTATTTAATTCCGAGCCGTGTTCATGCCGGCGAATTTTACGCATTGCCGCAATCACCGCAAATCTTTAAGCAACTGCTTATGGTTTCTGGGATCGAAAAGTATTACCAAATCGTCCGCTGTTTCCGGGACGAGGATTTGCGCGCCGACCGACAGCCGGAGTTTACGCAAGTCGATATCGAAACGTCGTTCATGGAGCGCAGCCAGTTTCTCAAAATCATCGAGCGCATGATGAAGCGCATCGTTGCTGAAATCAAAGGGATCGAGATGACGGAAGCGTTTCCGAAAATGACGTATGAAGAGGCGATGAGCCGGTACGGTTCCGACAAGCCGGACACGCGGTTCGGCATGGAGCTCGTAGACTTGTCGGAAACAGTGGAGAACAGCGGTTTCAAAGTGTTCAGCGGAGCCGTTGAAAACGGGGGACAAGTGAAGGCGATTAACGTCAAAGGTGCGGCGGAAGATTATTCACGGAAAGACATCGATCAGCTGGCCGAATATGCCGGCCGTTATGGAGCGAAAGGGCTGGCGTGGTTGAAAGCGGAAGCCGGCGGCGTGAAAGGGCCGATCGCAAAGTTTTTTGAAGAACAAGAAGTGCAAGCAATGATGAAACAGCTCGATGCGGAACCGGGAGATTTGCTGTTGTTCGTCGCCGACAAACGGAAAGTCGTCGCCGAAAGTCTCGGCGCGCTCCGGTTGAAGCTTGGCAAGGAACGCGGACTGATCGATGAATCGAAACTAAACTTTCTTTGGGTGACCGAGTTTCCGCTGTTTGAATACGACGAGGATCAAAACCGATACGTGGCCCAGCATCATCCGTTTACGATGCCAATCGAAGAAGATGTGCCGCTTCTTGAAGATGATCCGTCGAAAGTGCGGGCACAGGCGGACGACCTCGTGTTGAACGGTCTCGAATTGAGCAGCGGGTCACAAAGGATTCATCAAAGGGACGTCCAAGAAAAAATGTTTCAGGCGCTCGGCTTTAGCAAAGAAGAAGCGCAGAAGCGGTTCGGCTTCTTGCTCGATGCTTTCGAATACGGCGTTCCGCCGCACGGCGGGATCGCGCTTGGGTTTGACCGTCTCGTGTTGATTCTTGCGGGGCAAAAAACGTTGCGTGACGTGGTTGCGTTTCCGAAGACGGCAAACGCCAGCGACTTGATGGTGGATGCACCGTCGGAAGTGAGTGAAGAACAGTTGGAAGAGCTTCATTTACGGGTGAATCTTGATGAATCTTAACGAATGCTGCCGGTTTTTCGACGACCGGCAGGTCTTTCGAACCATTTTGTAAGCGCTTTAAGGTGCCGCTTGAAATCGCAGGATTGCTATGCTAAAATTCAATTACAAGTTAAGAGTCCTGAAGTGTTCGTTCGCTACCGAACGTTTTTACCGAACATTGAAAGTAAGGGAGCTCGGATCGGTTTTCATCCGGAGTGCATGCCTCTAGAATGTGGACGCACAAAAGATGAAACAGGGCACCCACCTGCCGGGAGCGGGTTAAAAACTAAGGCAAAAACGGCACAGTTGGGACTCTTACCGGAATAAAAACGCTGAAGGCATTTGCCTTCAGCGTTTTTATTTGGCCACTCTTTCCAAATTGCCGTTCTTGTCCATTTTAAAAGCAGGTTTGCTCTCGTCATCGCCGAAAACGACCATTTTGCGGGCGCGGTCCATGATTTGGATCAAAGATTGGTAATCTTCTTTCACCGTTTCATATTCTCGCTTCGTTTTCGCCAGTTGCTTTTTCAAATCTTCGTTTTCGCGGACGAGCTGGTCTTTTTCCCTTTCCAATCGTTGTTTCGTAGTTGCCATCGTGTGTGAATGGGTTTGCTCCTCATTCAATTGAGTCAAATAAGCGATAACGTCGTTCAAGGTAAGCGATTCGGCATCTGCGGTGTCTGCTGCCGCGGGCTCGGGTTTCGCTCGCCCGGGTGTTTCTGCTCGTTTTTCCACTCGCGGGGACGACTTTTTCCTCGAAAGCATCCTTTTTCTTTCTTTTCGTTGTTTCTTTGCGATTTCCATGGCTTGTTTATATTGATCGCGAACGATCGCGTTCCATCGAAATCCGCAGGCAGCGGAAGTCCGGTTCAACTTGTCGCCGACTTCTTCGAAAGCTTGCAATTGCGTGCTGCCTTCGCGCACATGCCGCAGCACCGTGTCGGCGAGCAACAGGTCGTCTTCTTTCGACCAGGCGTCTTGTCTCACTTTTGCCATCATGATCTCTCCTTAACTATGAATTTACAAGTTAGCTATTTGAATCATTACCATAAACAAGCTCGTTTATACGTAGACACCGTTCGATTCTTTTTTAAAAAAAAGAATCACAAATGCTATAAAACGCGGGTCGATTCTGTCGAGCGCTACCCGTGAGAGGTTCATTTTCTCAAAAAAAGCAAAAAACGAGAGGTTTAGTTCCTCTCGTTTTGCATGCGCTCAAGAAAGTAGTCGAGCCGTTTACCGACGGTTTTCTCATAACCGATGGCCGTTGGTTTATAAAATTGCTTCCCTTGCAAGCTGTCAGGCAAATATTGTTGCGGGACAAAGCCGTTTTCATAATCATGCGGATATTTGTAGCCTTTTCCGTGTCCGAGTTGATCCGCGCCTTTGTAATGCGCGTCGCGCAAATGGACGGGGACTTGACCGCTTTTTTCATTTTTGACCGTGTTGAGCGCTTGATCGATTCCCTTAATGACGGCATTAGATTTCGGTGCGGTCGCGATGTATAAAGCAGCTTCGGCTAGCGGGATGCGCGCTTCAGGAAACCCGATGAAATCGACCGCATAGGCAGCGGCTTGGGCAACGAGCAATGCATTCGGGTCGGCAAGTCCGACATCCTCTGCCGCGTGCACATAAATTCGTCTGGCAATAAACCGCGGGTCCTCGCCGGCATAAATCATTTTGGCCAGCCAATACAATGTTGCGTCCGGGTCGGAACCGCGCATGCTTTTTATAAAAGCCGAAATCGTGTCGTAATGGTTGTCGCCTTTTTTATCATATTGCAAGACCCGCTGCTGGATCGATTCTTCGGCGACTTCGAGCGTAATTCGGATCACATCGTCCTCATTCGGTTTTGTCGTTAATACGGCCAGCTCTAAAGCATTCAATGCCGTGCGTGCATCACCGTCCGCTACATCAACAAGATGCTGCAACGCATCCTCGTCAAATGCAATTTTTAAGTGACCGAATCCGCGGTCTTCATCGTCAATCGCTTGCAACAAAATGTTCCGCACGTGCTCATTCGATAGATGCTCAAATCGAAACAACCGCGATCGGCTCAACAATGCCGGGTTAATCTCAAACATTGGACTTTCCGTCGTCGCACCGATTAAAATGATCGTACCATCTTCTACGAAGGGCAGCAGCGCATCTTGTTGTCCTTTGTTGAACCGATGAATTTCATCGATGAACAGCACCGTTTTCTGCTCGTACATGTTTAAGCGGTCGCGCGCTTCTTTCGTGATGGTTCGGATATCCGAAACGCCGGAAGTGACGGCATTCAATTGTTGAAAATGCGCGGAAGTCGTATTCGCAATAATCTGCGCCAGCGTCGTTTTACCGGTGCCGGGCGGACCGTAAAAGATCATCGCTGAAAGCTGGTCAGCTTCGATGGAACGTCTTAACAGACGCCCTTTTCCGACAATATGATCTTGTCCTGTAAATTCATCAATCGTTCTCGGACGCATCCGGCTTGCGAGTGGTCCTTTTTCTTCTCTCGCTTGATCGAACAACTCCATCCATAATCGTTCCTTTCCGAAGCGCTTAAATGAAATCTCGTTGATTTGAAGGTACTACACCTGCCGTGTTTCGGGCAAGCAATCGGTTATGATATAATGACAACGGAAAAAGGGGCGGATTGTACGGACAGGGGGATATTGCATTGAAGATTTCGACGAAAGGCCGCTATGGACTGACAATTATGATGGAACTCGCGAGTCGTTACGGGGACGGGCCAACGTCCTTGAAAAGCATCGCGAAAGAACACGGGTTATCGGAACATTATTTGGAACAACTGATCGCACCATTGCGGAATGCAGGGTACGTGAAAAGCGTTCGAGGCGCATACGGCGGCTATATTTTGAACAAAGATGCGAAGCAAATTACCGCCGGCGACATAATTCGCGTGCTTGAAGGTCCGATCACGCTTGTAGAGGTAATGGATGACGAGGAGCCTGCGAAAAGAGATCTTTGGATACGCATTCGTGATGCGGTAAAGAATGTTCTAGACGGCACGACATTGCAAGATCTCGTCGATTACGAAGATGAGGGCGATCAGGCGCCTTACATGTTTTACATTTGATTTACGGCGATAAGAACACCGTCGGGCGCTGTCTCCAGGTCGTTTTTATCGGCTTGTGCCGTTAAGACAACGGGAAACAGAGAGCATGTCCTGTGCGTTGATGAGGAAGGAGAATGACGATGGACGTCATCTATGTCGATCATGCGGCGACAACGCCGACCCATCCGGAAATCGTCCAAGCGATGCTTCCGTATTTCAGTGAACATTACGGCAATCCTTCGAGCATCCATGCGTTCGGTCGAAAAACGCGAGCGGTGCTTGACGATGCGCGGCAAACGGCAGCGGACAGCATCGGGGCAAACCGTGAAGAGATCGTATTCACGAGCGGCGGCACGGAGGCTGATAATCTCGCGATTATCGGCGCCGTATTTGCGAACGGCGAACCGGGAGGCCACGTGATCACTTCTGCAGTGGAACATCATGCAGTCCTTCATACGTGCCAATATCTCGAATCTATCGGCATCGATGTTACGTATTTGCCTGTAGATGCGAGTGGACGTATTGATCTAGACGAATTAACAAACGCCTTGCGTGAAGATACGGTTTTCGTTTCGATCATGTACGGAAACAATGAAGTTGGGACGTTGCAGCCGATAGCTGAAATCGGAGCAATCCTTCGCGATAAAAATATCGTGTTTCACACAGACGCTGTACAAGCTTTCGGACTTGTGCCGATGAACGTTCATGCGCTCGGCGTCGATTTGTTGTCCGTTTCCGGTCACAAAATTAACGGGCCGAAAGGGACCGGGTTTTTGTTTGTGAGAAACGGAGTGCAAATCGCATCGCGCCTGCACGGTGGTGAACAAGAGCGGAAGCGGCGCGCCGGAACGGAAAATGTCGCCGGCATTGCCGGTTTCGCAAAAGCGATTGAACTTGCGCAAGCGTCGATGGAAAAACGCCGGGAACAATATGAACGGTATCGATCGAAGATGCTCGCCGTTTTTGCCGAGGAAAAAGTTGTTCATGAAGTGAATGGCAGCGAGCCGCATCATTTGCCGCACATTTTGAATGTATATTTCCCCGATGTGAGCGCGGAAGCGATGCTCGTCAACCTCGATTTGGCGGGTATTGCCGCCTCCAGCGGGTCAGCTTGCACAGCGGGTTCATTTGAACCGTCGCATGTCTTGTCGGCCATGTACGATGATGAAGAAAGAAGCAAATGCTCGATCCGTTTCAGTTTCGGATATGGGAATACGATCGAAACGATCGAACAGGCGGCACGGGAAGCGGCGAACATTGCGAAGCGACTAAGGAGGTGACCGCGCATGGGTAAAGCGAAACGTGTGGTTGTCGGCATGTCAGGCGGCGTCGATTCATCGGCGGCAGCGCTCTTATTGAAACGACAAGGCTATGAAGTCATCGGCCTTTTCATGAAAAACTGGGACGATACGGATGAAAACGGTGTTTGTACAGCGACTGAAGATTACGAAGACGTCATTCGGGTCGCCAATCAAATCGGCATTCCGTATTACGCGGTCAATTTCGAAAAAGAATATTGGGACAAAGTGTTTACGTATTTTCTCGATGAATATAAAGCCGGCCGAACGCCGAATCCAGACGTCATGTGCAACAAAGAAATTAAATTTAAAGCGTTTCTCGAACATGCCATGTCTCTCGGCGCGGACTATGTCGCCACCGGCCATTATGCCCGGATCGTTTATCGCGATGGCCATTATCGGATGTTGCGCGGCGTTGATGATAACAAAGATCAAACCTATTTCCTCAATCAATTGAGCGAACAGCAGTTGTCGAAAACGTTGTTTCCGCTCGGAGAGTGGGAAAAGCCGAAAGTGCGGGAAATGGCCCGTGAAGCCGGTCTTGCGACCGCCGAAAAAAAGGACAGTACAGGCATTTGTTTCATCGGAGAACGGGATTTCAAAAGCTTCCTGAGCCAATATTTGCCTGCTCAACCCGGTGAAATTCAAACGTTCGACGGTGAAGTAAAAGGACGTCATGAAGGGTTGATGTATTATACGATCGGCCAGCGGCAAGGACTTGGCATCGGCGGGCCGGGAGGGCCGTGGTTCGTAGCCGGAAAGAATTTGCGAGAAAATGTACTTTATGTCGTCGACGGATTCCATCATCCGAAGTTATATTCGGAAGCGTTAGTTGCCCAAGACGTCAACTGGATTCACGACGGATCATTAAAAGAACCGTTCCGCTGCACGGCGAAATTTCGCTATCGGCAAAAAGACAGCGGCGTGACGGTCGCTCCGAATGAAGACGGAACGGTGACGGTTACGTTTGACCGTCCGCAGCGAGCGGTCACTCCAGGACAATCTGTCGTGTTTTACGACGGAGAAGAGTGCCTCGGCGGCGGAACGATCGATGCGATCATGAAAAATGCAAAAAGGTTATCTTACGTATAAGGCAAAGGTTTTAATTCAGCCACAGGCAAGGGGCGTTTTCATTGACGGATCATAATCGGCAAGGAATCAAACATATGGAAGAAGGCGAATTCGAAAAAGCGGCAGCGAGTTTCAATGACGCGATCGAAGCGAATCCACAGGATCCGGTTGCGTTCGCGAATTTCGGAAATTTGTTGACGGCGGTCAATCAGCCTGAAAAAGCGGTTGCTTTTTTCGAAAAAGCGATCGGTCTTGACGATTCGGCGGCAGCGGCTCATTATGGGGCGGGCAACGCCTATTACAACATGAACCAATACGGCGAAGCGGAAAAAATGTACCGCCAGGCGCTGAAGCATGGGCTCGTTCAGGGCGACGTCCATTACATGCTCGGCATGTCATTGATTCAACAAGACCGGTTGAAAGAGGCGGAACCGCACTTTCGCGATGCGGTTGAATTGAATGAAAACGATGTCGAAGCCCGATTCCAGCTCGGGCTCACGCTGGCGAAACGAGAAAAAATCGATGAAGCCGGCGAGCAGTTCGAGCGGGTGATCGAACAAGATCCGGCGCATGCCGATGCTTGGTTTAATTTAGGCGTTGTGCACGCCTATCGGCAGGCACCGGAAAAAGCGCTCGATTGCTTCAACGAAGCGTTGGAACAGCAGCCGGATCATCTGCTTGCGGCGAATGGAAAAAAGAACATGGAGACGATTTTGTCTGACGGGGAATGAAGAGAGTGATGGACAAACAAGCAAGCCTGCCTTTGTTCGGTGAAGGACATAGCTATGTTAAAGGCGTGCCGTACCGCATCTTTTTTCATAACAGCGACAATTATTATACGGTCGTTCGTATTCGCGTGCAGGAGACGAACGAGACGTACAAAGAGAGCGAGATGACGGTGACCGGTTATTTTCCGCAGCTGCATATGGAGGAGACGTATGTTTTTTTCGGCAAGTTGCAGGAACATCCGCGATACGGACCTCAGTATGCCGCCGATCAGTGGCGAAAAGACTTGCCGCATACGGAACAAGGCATCATTCAGTATTTGTCGGGCGATTTGTTCCACGGCATCGGCAAAAAAACGGCGGCTGCGATTGTCGACGCCTTAGGCGAAAAAGCGATTACGAAAATTTTAGAAGATCCCGGTGTGCTTCAAGAAATTCCGAAGCTCTCGAGTGAGAAAGCGGAGCTCCTGTATGAGACGCTTATGGATCATCAAGGGTTGGAGCAAATCATGATTGGGCTTTCGGAATACGGATTCGGACCGCAATTGTCGATGAAAATCTATCAAGCTTATGAGCATGAAACGCTTGAAATTTTGCGCTCGAATCCGTATAAGCTCGTCGAAGACATCGAAGGCATCGGCTTCAAAAGGGCGGACGAACTCGGGCGTTCCCTTGGGATATCCGGTGAACACCCGGACCGACTTCGCGCTGCTTGTTTGTTTGTGTTAAACGAAAAAGCTCATAATGAAGGTCATGTTTACGTTCCAGAGGATTCGTTGGTTGCCGAAATCGTTCGCTTGTTGACGGTTCCGGATGAGCCGATCGAAAAGACAAGCATTGCAAAGACTGTTGCGGAAATGGACGAGGAAGGAAAACTCGTCCTTGAAGAAGAACGTGTTTATGTTCCGTCACTTTATTTTGCGGAAAAAGGAATTATTACGCAGACAAAACGAATCTTGCAACAGCCGGAGTTCGATCCGGGGTTTTCAGAAGCTGAGTTTCTCAGCGGGCTGGGTGAGCTCGAAGAGAGGCTTGGCATCCAGTATGCCGACTCACAAAAGGAAGCAATTCAACAAGCATTGTCGTCTCCGTTTTTGTTGTTGACCGGCGGACCGGGGACAGGAAAAACGACCGTCATTCAAGGGATCGTGGAACTGTACGGGGAACTTCACGGCCTGTCGCTTGATCCATCCGATTATAAAGCCGACGATCCATTTCCGATCCTTCTCGTCGCACCAACTGGACGTGCAGCGAAACGCATGAAAGAAGCGACAGGCTTGCCGGCGGTGACGATCCACCGTTTGCTCGGTTGGAAAGGCGGCCAGCTCGGTTTTGAGCATGACGAAGAACATCCGGTCGAAGGGAAGCTGATCATCGTCGACGAATTTTCGATGGTCGACGAATGGTTAGCGAATCAATTGTTCAAATCGTTGCCTGAATCGATTCAAGTCGTGATTGTCGGGGACGAGGATCAGCTGCCGTCCGTCGGTCCGGGCCAAGTGCTGAAAGATTTTCTAGCTGCAGAAGTCATTCCGACCGTCCGTCTTACGGACATTTACCGTCAGGAAGAAAATTCGTCCATCGTACGATTTGCTCATGACATGAAGAGGGGAAAGTTGTCTGAGGATTTCAGGGAGGATAAGAAAGATCGACGGTTTTTCGATTGCCGGCAAGACCAAGTAACGGAAGTTGTCAAGCGAGTTTGTGAAAGTGCGCGGCAAAAAGGGTACAGTGCCGCCGATATTCAAGTGTTGGCACCGATATATCGGGGCAGTGCCGGGGTTGAACGGTTGAATGCGGAATTGCAGCAACTGTTCAATCCGAAATCGGATGAAAAAAGGGAACTTCGCTTCGGCGATCAAAGATTCCGGAGCGGCGACAAAGTGCTGCAACTCGTCAACAACCCTGAGCAACATGTATTTAACGGCGATATCGGACAAGTGACGGCGATTATTTATGCGAAAGAAAGCGACGATGAACAAGACCGAATGGTCGTTTCTTTTGAAGGAAACGAAGTTACGTACAACAAGAATGACTTGAACCAGGTGACTCTCGCTTATTGTTGTTCGATCCATAAATCGCAAGGAAGTGAATTTCCAATCGTCGTACTCCCGGTTGTTCGCGGGTACTGGCGGATGTTAAAACGCAATTTGATCTATACGGCAGTTACGCGAAGCAAAGAGTTTTTGATTTTGTGCGGGGAAGAAGAAGCCCTCCGAAAAGCGATCGGCCGAGACCGCGAAGATGAGAGGCATTCGATGCTTCGGCAAAAATTACGCGAACAATTAGCCGCGGACGTTTACGATTGATTGAAAGTGTCCATCCTATCAAATACAAAATTGACGAATGAAAGGATGGACCGACATGTTGAGATGTCCAAATTGCCAGAGCAAAGACCTAGGTGTTCTTGCAACGGATCAATATTATTGTTGGCACTGTTTTATTGAACTGACGGTGAAAGGCGATAAATTGCAGCTTCATCAAGTGGAAGAAGACGGAACATTGACGTCGCTCGACGACTTGTTTGGAGAAGAGGAAGTACGCATTCATTGAAACGGCTCACACGTTGTGGGCTGTTTTTTTACATAGTTTTCTTAATGGCAGGCACAATAAACATGGAATCTATGCACGGGGGGTGTCGGCATTGAAAAACAGAGGAACGGGCATCGAGTGGTTAATTCGGCTTTCCGTCGTCGTTCTCGTCTTCTTATGCTGTTACATCTTCATTAAGTTGGCGCCCCTTTGGAAGCCGTTGCTTGACATGTTATGGACGGTGCTGACTCCGTTCGCGATTGCCGCTTTCGTAACATATTTGCTTTTGCCGATCGTCAACAGGCTCAACGCCAACAACGTTCCGAGACCGCTTGCGATCTTGCTCATCTACGTCGGGTTTTTCGGCGCGCTCGGCTATGGACTCGTCAAAGGCGTTCCATACGTCATCGACCAACTTTACGCATTCGGCCGTCAGATCCCGCAATATGAGAGCATGTACCGGCAGTTGATCAACGAATTTTATCATCAAACCTCGGATTTCCCGGAAACCGTGCATGATCATTTTCGCGGCATGCTGCAGGCTGCGGAAGACTACGTCAAACGCGTCATCCAACGAATCATCGGTATTTTGAAACGACTCGCGCAGTCGATTTTCACAATTCTCGCCGTCCCCGTGCTTGTGTTTTATTTTTTGAACGATTATCCAGGCATGAAAAAGCTGCTCGTTTCCGTCGTTCCTTCCCGTTATCACCGGCGCGGGAAACGTTTAGCACACGATCTTGACGAATCGCTTGGCGGCTACATTCGCGGCCAGCTTTTCGTTTGCGCCGTTCTCGCCGGCATCGCCGCCGGTGCCTTATGGCTCATCGGTATTCCTTATGCCGTCCTCCTTGGCGTTCTTATTGGCATTACCGACATCATCCCGTATTTCGGCCCGATTCTCGGCGCGATTCCAACGCTTCTCGTCGCTGCCACAATCTCTTGGAAAATGGTATTGTTCACAGCCGGCCTTATTCTCGTTTTACATGTCGTCGAAGGCAGCCTGCTTTCTCCGTTCATCGTCGGGAAAAGCTTGCATTTGCATCCGGCTGTCATCTTGTTTGCCCTCTTTCTCGGGGGCGAAATCGGCGGGTTGCTCGGCATGTTGTTGGCCGTGCCGTTGTTTGCGGTATTGCGTGTCGTATGGGTCCATTATCAACGCGGGGAGTTGTCCGCATCCGTTGACAAGTGACATCATATTGCTTATAATGATCGACAGAATCCATCTTCGCAAATCGATGACAGACCGAAAGTACGTTGCACCGCATCCGCCAGAGAGGGGATTCCTTGGCTGGAAGAAGCCCCGGATGACGACGACGGAAACGCCAGTCTGGAGAGCGGGTTAATCCCCGACGGAGCGGCCGTTAACCGCCGAAAGCCGACAGACGATCTTGTCTGTAATCAGGGTGGTACCGCGTGAATAATCTCGTCCCTTTTCGAAGGGGCGTTTTTTTTATTTGAGCATGCAAACAAGAGGAGGCACGAAGATGAAACAACTGACATCGGCGCAAGTGCGTCAAAGGTTTCTCGATTTTTTTAAGGAAAAAGGACATCGTGTGGAGCCGAGTGCTTCGCTTGTTCCTGTCAATGACCCGTCGTTGCTGTGGATCAACAGCGGCGTCGCAACGCTGAAAAAGTATTTCGACGGCCGGGAGGTCCCGGCAAATCCCCGCATCGTGAACGCACAAAAGGCGATTCGGACGAATGATATTGAAAATGTCGGCAAGACGGCGCGCCACCATACGTTCTTCGAAATGCTCGGGAACTTTTCGATCGGCGATTATTTTAAGAAAGAAGCAATTGAGTGGGCATGGGAGTTCTTAACCGACGAAAAATGGATCGGGTTTGATCCGGCACTGTTGTCTGTTACTGTACACGTCGATGATGACGAAGCGTTTAACCTTTGGCACGAAAACGTCGGCCTTCCGAAGGAACGGATCATTAAGCTCGACGAGGAAAACTTCTGGGACATCGGGGAAGGACCGTGCGGTCCGAACTCGGAAATCTTTTACGACCGCGGTCCGGCGTACGGGGACGATCCGAACGATCCTGAACTTTATCCGGGCGGGGAAAACGAACGGTACTTGGAAGTTTGGAACCTCGTGTTTTCTCAATACAATCATAACCAAGACGGGAGCTATACGCCGCTTCCGAAGAAAAATATTGATACCGGCATGGGGCTTGAGCGCATGGTTTCGGTCATTCAAGAAGGGCGCACGAATTTCGACACGGATTTGTTTTTGCCGATCATTCGCAAAACCGAAAAGCTGTCTGGCGTCCGGTACGGAGAAACTCAAGAAATGGATACCGCTTTTAAAGTGATTGCGGACCATATCCGAACGGTGGCATTTGCCATTTCCGACGGTGCGCTTCCTTCGAATGAAGGAAGAGGTTACGTGTTGCGCAGGCTGCTGAGGCGCGCGGTCCGTTTCGGCAAGACGCTTGGTCTTGACCGCCCGTTCATGCATGAATTGGTTTCCACGGTCGCCGAAATTATGGTCGACTTTTATCCGGAAGTGAAAGAAAAGGCTTCCTACATTGCAAAAGTGATCGAGAAGGAAGAGGAGCGTTTCCACGCGACGATTAACGAAGGCTTGTCGATATTGAAAGACATGATCGAGCGGCATCGTGCGGAAGGCAGCAACCGTTTGTCGGGACAAGAAGCTTTCAAGCTGTACGACACTTACGGATTCCCGTTTGAGCTGACGGAGGAATATGCGGGAGACGAAGGTGTTCAGGTTGACCGTGAAGGGTTTGATGCCGAGCTGGAAGCGCAGCGGCAGCGGGCGCGTTCGGCGCGTGACGTCGGCGAATCGATGCAAGTGCAAGGCGGCGTGCTTGCCGATGTTCATGTGAAAAGCGAATTTGTCGGTTACGACCAGTTGGAAACCGATGCGACGGTGACGGTCATTGTGCGAAACGGTGAGCGGGTCGAAGCGGCCGAGGAAGGTTCAGAAGTGCAGCTGATGCTGGATCGGACGCCGTTTTATGCGGAGAGCGGCGGTGAAGTGGCCGATCAAGGAACGATAGCGGGAGACGATGTGCTGTTGACGGTGCAAGACGTGCAAAAAGCGCCGAACGGTCAGCACTTGCACCGCGTGAAAGTTTCGAAAGGCGTGTTACGCGAGGGCACGTTGGTGAAGGCTTCAGTCAACAAGCGCGAGCGGGCGGCGATAACGAAAAATCATACGGCTACCCACTTGCTGCATCAAGCGTTGAAAGATGTGATTGGTTCTGAAGCGAATCAGGCGGGTTCGCTTGTCGCCCCGGACCGTCTCCGTTTCGACTTCTCCCATTACCGCCAAGTGAGCGAGGAGGAGCTCGATCAAATTGAGGCCGTCGTCAATGAAAAAATATGGGACCGTTTGCCCGTGGATACGATGCAGAAGCCGCTCGAAGAAGCGAAAGCGATGGGTGCCATGGCGTTGTTCGGGGAAAAATACGGGGATGTCGTAAGGATTGTCAAAGCCGGCGATTACAGCATTGAGCTATGCGGGGGATGTCACGTTCGCAACACGGCGGATATCGGATTGTTCAAGATTACGATGGAAACCGGGATCGGAGCCGGGACGAGAAGAATCGAGGCGGTGACAGGAAAAGCCGCGTATGACTACATGAATGAGCGAAACCAGATGTTGCGCGAATCCGCCCGTCTGTTGCGCACATCGGCGGCGAAAGTCCCGGAGAGAATCGAAGCGTTGCGCGAGCAGATTCGTGATCTTGAAAGAGAGAACGAGTCGTTGGCGGCAAAACTCGGCCACCTGGAGGCGACGAAGTTTGCAGCAGACGCAAAAGAAATTGACGGGATACGTGTGATCGCCAAGAAAGTGGATGTCGCCGATATGAATCAGATGCGGACGATGGTCGACGAGTTGAAATCGAATATCGGTTCAGGTATCGTTGTGCTTGGAGCCGTGAACGGCGGGAAAGTCAATTTGACGGCTGGCGTCACGAAGGATTTGACCGAAAAAGGATACCATGCAGGCAAGTTGATCAAGGAAACGGCGAGCCGTTGCGGCGGCGGCGGAGGCGGACGTCCGGATATGGCGCAAGCGGGCGGCAAAGATCCGAGTAAATTGGATGAAGCGTTGCGTTCCGTCTATGATTGGGTGAAATCCGTTTCCTAACAAGGCCGTTTCGTGTAAAATCGGATAAAAGGCCATATCTTGCGGATAATAGGGGTTGAGCAAAAATGGATAAAACGATGAAATTTAATTTTCATGAAGGTTCGGATGACAACAGTGCAAACAAAGTTTTGTTGTCGGTTTACGAGGCGCTTGAGGAAAAAGGCTACAACCCGATCAACCAAATCGTCGGTTATTTGCTGTCCGGAGATCCCGCCTACATTCCGCGTCACAAGGACGCGAGAACATTGATCCGGAAACTGGAACGGGACGAGCTCATTGAAGAACTCGTTCAATCGTATTTGTCGCTGCATAGAGAAGAGCGCGAATGAGAATCATTGGTTTGGACGTAGGAACGAAAACGATCGGCGTGGCTGTCAGCGATGAGATGGGCTGGACGGCGCAAGGCTTGGATACGATTCGCCGAAATCCGTATGACGAAACATCGGGATTTGACCGCTTGCAAGCCTTCATCGAACAATACGAGCCGGAGGCGATCGTTGTCGGCCTTCCGAAAAACATGGACGGGTCGATCGGGCCGAGAGGCGAAGCCTGCAAGACTTTTGCCGGACATGTCGAGGAGCGTTTCGGCCTTCCGGTTCATCTTTGGGATGAACGGATGACGACGATGGCGGCGGAAAAAGTATTGATCGATGCGGATTTGAGCAGAAAAAAACGGAAAAAGGTCGTTGACAAGATGGCAGCTGCCTTGATCTTGCAAGGTTATTTGGATCGGAGGTGATGGCGATCGTGCCGGAACAGGAAAAGGATCGGTTTGTAATTGAACATGAGGGAGAAGAGCATCTTTTTGAAGAATTGTTTCATTTTACGGTCGAAACAACGGGAATATCTTACATGGTTCTCGTGCCGGTAGAAGGCGGAACAAAGGACGATGAGGACGAGGAAGTGGAAGTATTCGCTTTTCGCTATGAAGAAGGCGAAGATGAAGGACGCGACATTTCTTTTTATCCCATTGAGAGCGATGAAGAATGGGACATCGTTGAGGAAATGTTGAACACTTTTTCCGAAGAAAACGGATAGAACGACCGAGGGAGCCTGGACGAAGGGCTCTTTTCTTTTGGATGTTGGACTCGCCGTTCCAGAGACGCAAAGTTTGTCGGCCGGTCAGTTTTCTTTGTCGGAATGTAGTAGTATAATGGATAAGATGAATGGAATGGTTGAACTAGAAAGAATCGATTGTGATCGACGAGGAAAGAGGGGTTTTCATCTTGCCAGAGGGGAATATCGAAGGAGCTTCTTATACCATTGAACAACGCGCGAAGGAAAATCGACTTGTGAGAAAAATTGTTTTCATCGTCACGGTCGTCATTGCCGTACTTCTGCTGGCAGCAGCTGGAGGCGGTTATTATTACGTCCACAATGCACTGCAGCCGGTCCAACCGGGCAGCGATGAGCAAGTGGAAGTCGGGATCGATTACGGTTCCTCGGTGGAAGACATTGCGCGAACGTTGGAGAAAGAAGGAGTCATCAACAGCGCTCTCGTGTTTCGTTATTACGTGAAATATAAGAATGAAAGCGGTTTTCAGGCAGGTACGTATCAACTCTCGCCGTCAATGACGATTGATGAGATCATTGACCAGCTTAAGGAAGGCAAAATTAAAAAAGCAGTCGCTTTCAAAATGACCATCCCCGAAGGATTGTGGATGGAACAAGTTGCCGAAATCGTGGCGAAAAAAACAAACATCAGCAAAAAACAGTTTTTAAACAAAATGAAAGACCGTACGTATATTAAGGAAACGTACATGAAAGACTATCCTTTCTTGAAAGACGTCATTTTAAAGAAAGGTATCCATTATCCGCTGGAAGGGTACTTGTTCCCGGCGACTTATTCGTTTACAGAAGATGAACCGACAATGGAGACGATCATCGACAAGATGCTCGATAAAACCTCTCAAGTGTTGCAGGAATTCGACGGACAAATCGCGAAAAGTAAGATGAGTGTGCATCAAGTTTTGACCCTGGCATCGATTATTGAGGAAGAAGCGCCGAAAAAGGAGACGCGCGGCAAAGTATCGAGCGTTTTCCACAACCGGTTGAAAAAAGATATGCCGCTGCAAAGCAATCCGACGGTCGATTATGCGGTGCATGAACATCGCGTGCAAATTTCGGAGAAAGAGTTGAAAGTCGATTCACCTTACAACACATACAAATACAAGGGATTGCCAATCGGGCCGATTTGCAACCCGAGCAAAAGCTCAATCGCGGCCGCGGTGAATCCTGAAAATACGGATTACCTGTATTTTTATGCCCGTCCGAACGGAGACATCGTGTTTGCGAAAACGTATGAGAAATTTTTGCAGGCGAAACACAAATACGAAAAAGAATGGGAAGAATATTTGCAAAAACAGGAGAAAAAACAATAATCGATTTTCCGATATCGACATACAATCATACACAACAACGATTGGGAGATGCGGAACTGGTGCACATTTGTTACAATGGCCCGAAGGGCTCGGATTTTATCGTTAAGGAGTGAAAACATTGGTTGAAGTAAAGAAGCATTATATGACGGTGGAAGGTAAGAAGAAACTCGAAGAAGAGCTGCAAATGTTAAAGACCGTAAAGAGAAAAGAGGTCGTCGAGCGAATTAAGACGGCGCGTAGTTTCGGGGATCTTTCGGAGAACTCCGAGTACGACGCAGCGAAAGATGAACAGGCCTTCGTCGAATCGCGGATCGCGCAGCTTGAAGAAATGCTGCGCCATTCGGAAATCATAGAGGAGAATGACGCGGCGCCGAATGTCGTGTCGATTGGAAAAGTCGTTAAATTTCAAGAATTGCCGGACGGCGAACAAGAGCAGTATCAGATCGTCGGCAGCGCGGAATCCGATCCTTTCGAAGGGAAAATATCGAATGATTCGCCGATCGCGAAAAGCTTGTTGGGACACAGCGTCGGTGACGAAGTCATCGTTCCCACTCCGGGCGGCGACATGAGCGTGAAGATCATCGAAGTTCATTAAAGTGTAGGATTTCAGGTTTTCCGAATCGGGAAACCTGATTTTTTTTGCCGAAAAAGGGACTAAAGTAGAGCCGCACCGTCAAAAATGGGGGTGAGGTGATGGGGGTGAACAAGAAAAGAACTTTCCAGGTCGGCCTTGCCTTCTTTGTCGTCTTTTTAATCCTTATATCAAGACTCGCTTACATTCAACTCATTGCAACGCAATCGTTTTCCTCGGAAAACATCAATTTGCTGAAAGCCGCCGTTAGGCAGCGAACGGAAGGGTTCAAATTAAATGATGGACGCGGAGTGTTGCTGGATCGTCACGGCCGCCCGATGAGGGACGAGCGGAGGAAGGCGTTAATTTTGTTCCCGTTTTTGAAAGAAACGCATTGGCCGTACAAAAAAGTCGCGGAAATCGTGGGTGTTCCCGCCGAGAACCTGCTTGAAAAAGTGAAAGCAGCACAAGTGCCTTTCGCATTGCCGCAATCCCTCACGAAACAACAAGTTTCAGCCGTTCGCATGCTGCACATTCCCGGTGTTTACGCCGAAACTGTGCAATCGCAGGAATTTGACCCTTTCGCAGAACACATTCTTGGTCTTGTCGCTGAAAACAGCAAACTCGTCAAGGAAAGATATCCAGAAAAGCTGCGGTCAGGTGTCATCGAACCGACGACGAAAATCGGTATCAGCGGACTCGAGGAAGCTTTCGATCCGTTTCTCGTCTCAAGGGGCACTTCCAAACTTATTTATCATACGGAGGCTAACGGATCACCGTTGTTCGGTCTTCAAGTTCGCTTTACCGGTCCCGGAAGTCCTTATTATCCATTAAGCGTGAAAACTACGTTGGATAAACACTTGCAGATGATCGTTCAACAGGCCGTCGATGAAGCCGGACTCGAAAAAGGCGGTGCCGTCCTGCTCGATGCCCGAACGAATACATTGCTCGCCATGGTGAGCCGGCCGAAATTCGATCCGCACCACCCGTATGATCGCGGGGCGAAAAATTACATGATTTTGCCGCAAATCCCGGGATCCGTTTTCAAAATCGTTACCGCCGCTGCCGCCATCGAAACGGGTGCGATTGATCCAGATCGACAGTTTAATTGCGATACCAACTTGTACGGCGGTCCGAATCCAGAAAGGAAACTTGGCCAATTGACGTTTGCCGAAGGGTTCGCTGAAAGCTGCAATCGGGTATTCGGTCAATTAGCAACGGAAATCGCCGATGAACATCCGAATTACATCGAAACGTACGCCAAACGGCTCGGGATGCTCGGCCCCGTCGGTTGGAGAGGTACGGTCTACCGAGTCGAACACCTTCAACATTTCCCGAACGAAGTACCCGGCCAAATTTGGGAAGACGAATCGTACAAACAAAATCCGAAGTCGGTCGCTCAGACGGCAATCGGTCAACTGAATGTGCGCATCTCTCCGCTGGCGGCGGCAAACGCGGTGGCGACAATCGCTCGCGGGGGCGAGAAAGCCCAAGTGAGAGCGGCAACAGAAATTTTATATAAAAACGGCACACCGCTGGCACACTTTGAATATCAATTGCTGCCTGGGGATACGATTTCTTCCTTTGCGGCGATGCGTTTGCAGAGCTTGATGAGGAAAGTCGTGACCGAAGGAACCGGCCATCGGTTGAGCCGCTTGCCGTATACGGTCGCTGGGAAATCGGGTACTGCGCAAACGGGCGGTAAGAACAGTGACGTCAACAACCAATGGTTCGCCGGTTATTTTCCGGCGGATAACCCAAGATATGTGCTTGTCGTAGTAGATTTGCATCGAACACCGGGTCAGGTTAAAACGTACGAGATTTATTCGCAAATCGTCAAGCAGCTTTTTTTGTACGACCAGAAGAAGGTCGCAAAAACAATCGTTTCCCCGAACACTTTTAAATGATACAATAATGAAAAATAGGCAGTGGGCGAGGAGGGGTGTCATGCGAGATTTTGAACCGGGACGATCGCGTCATTTGTCTCGAAGCCAAAAAAGAAAACAAAATCGGCTGCTCAACGCAATGATAGCCATTGTCGTCATTTTGATCGCGATTGTCGGTTATTCGATCTTTTTCGGAGGCGGACAGCCGGATCAACAACAGTCAGCTGCGTCCGGTGAGGCAACGAAGTCGTCGAATACGGACAATGGCGGACAAGACGAAAATACGGCGGCCGTCAACGACGATGACAATGAGCAAGACGATAACGAACGAAATGGCGACAGCGGAATAACGGACGAGACTGGGGACGATTCGCAGAACGCTGGAAATGAAAATACGGAGGATGAATTGAGCGGGTCGGCAGAGGAAGGCGAAGCAGGCGAAGCGGGTCCGGAAGGACCGTGGGAGCCTGTTGGAACGGAGCAGAAAGGCGAACATCAAACGTCTTATGAACGCGGCTCCCAAGACTGGAATGAACAGTTACAAGCCGTATACTATGCGACCGGCCTATCGGAAGACGGTTCGACTTTATGGTGGATCGAACCGGACGGGGGACCGGGAAAGACGGTTGCTTACATAGCTTCAGAGAACGAGCCTCATAAGTTTTACGTCGTCCACATCGAATGGGTCGACGAAAAAGGCTGGAAACCGACGAACGTAGAAACGATGAACGTCGAAAATCCGAAGGCTTGGTACGAGGAAAAGAAAAATTCTGATTGAGCAGGCGGGAATTCCTTTGGGATCCCGCTTTTTCTTTTTTCTCACAGGTAAGTTTTATCGATTGAAAAGACGATGCGTATGTGCTACGTTTGGAACTACAATACCAATAAAACAGGGTAAAATAGTCGGAAATAAATCGACGATTGGGGTGGATTTTGCTTATGGGGCGCGAGTTTGTCGAGTTGTTCGATGAGTGGGCAGAAAGCTATGATGAGACAGTGTCCAGTCGGGAAAATGAATATCACGAGGTGTTCGAGCACTATGATGAAATTTTGGCGGAGGTTGTGCGCTGCGCGGAAGGAACGGTGCTCGAATTCGGTGTCGGAACCGGGAATTTAACGGAAAAATTGCTTAAGGCAGGACACCGGGTCATCGGGATCGAGCCGTCCCCAATGATGAGGAAGAAAGCACAGAATCGGTTGCCGGGCTTGAAGCTTTTCGACGGGGACTTTCTTCATTATCCCGCACTGGATGAACCGATTGACACGATCGTCAGCACGTATGCCTTTCATCATTTAACCGACAGCGAGAAACAGACGGCTGTCCGTCGTTATGGAAAGCAGTTGCCGAAAGGTGGTAAAATTGTATTTGCGGATACGGTTTTCGATAACGAAAATGCGAAATTGGCGCTTTTTGAACGAGTGAAGCAACAAAACTACCTCCGCTTGCTGCACGATTTGCAAACGGAATATTATACGTTCCGTCAAGCTTTGGAGGAGATCTTTACGGCGAGCGGTTTTGCTGTGCAGTTCACTCGGTTGAACCGCTACGTTTCGTTAATGGAAGCCGAGAAAAAGTAACGGGTGGATAAAGGGAGGACCTTCGGATGACGATTGGCATCATTGGAGCGATGGACGAAGAAATCGAAGGCTTGAAAACAGCCATTGGCGATTATACGGAACAAACGGCTGGAGGTTGTTTATTTATAAAAGGAGAACTGCAAGGCAAACCGGTCGTCGTCGTCAAATCAGGCATCGGCAAGGTGAACGCCGCGATCGCAACGACGATGCTCATTCAAAAATTTGAACCGCAGCTCCTTATTAACACGGGATCTGCTGGGGGCTTCCATGAAGAGTTAAAAGTCGGTGATATTGTGATTTCTACGGAAGTTCGTTACCATGATGTTGATGCGACTATTTTCGGCTATGAATACGGTCAAGTGCCGGGAATGACCGCTTCCTTCACAGCGGATCGCGAATTAATCGAAACAGCTGTGACGGCTGCTCAGAAAATTCCGAATGTCCGTGTCGAAAAAGGGCTGATCGTCTCCGGTGATTCATTCATGAACGATCAGGCACGCGTCGATTTCGTCAACAGCAAGTTCAAGCGGTTGTTGGCCGCCGAGATGGAAGCGGCGGCGATTGCACATACGTGTTCGCGCTTTGACGTGCCTTTCGTGGTCATTCGTTCCTTGTCCGATATTGCCGGAAAAGAATCGAACGTGTCTTTCGAACAATTTTTACCGACGGCTGCTCGTCATTCGAATGCGGTCATTCAAAACATGCTTAAGGAGTTGAAAGTTCATGCCTGAAAAAATGAATGTTGAAAGTTTCAACCTCGATCATACGAAAGTAAAAGCTCCGTATGTAAGACTTGTCGGTGTAACTGAAGGTCACCACGGGGACAAAGTGTACAAATACGATATTCGTTTCTGCCAGCCGAACAAAGAACACATGGATATGCCGGGGCTGCATTCCATCGAACATTTAATGGCGGAAAACATTCGCAATCATATCGATAACGTTCTTGATATCGGCCCGATGGGTTGTCAAACGGGATTTTACTTTTCCATCCTCAACAATGACAATTACGAAGAAACGGTGGAAGCGATTGAAAAAACACTGAACGACGTGCTCAAAGCGGATGAGGTGCCGGCTTGCAACCCCGTGCAATGCGGTTGGGCGGAAAATCACAGTCTTGAAGGGGCTAAGGAGATTGCTAGAAAGATGCTTGCCAAAAAAGATGAGTGGCAAGAAGTCTTTGCCGAATAAAACAAAGAGGTCGAGAACATGGAATATTACCGGAACGTTCATGAATTGATCGGCAATACGCCGCTTTTGGAAATTTCGCAGTTTCCGATGCCGGAAGGCGTTCGCCTGTTCGCGAAGTTGGAGTCTTTCAATCCCGGCGGCAGTATCAAAGACCGTCTCGGGATGGAATTGTTGGAAGAAGCGCTTCGCACCGGCAAACTGCAAGAAGGCGGTACGATTGTTGAGCCTACGGCGGGAAACACCGGCATCGGTTTGGCGCTTGCGGCCGTCAACCGCGGATTTCGCGTCATTTTTTGCGTGCCCGAACAATTCAGTGTTGAAAAACAAATGTTAATGCAGGCGCTCGGTGCCGAAATTGTTCATACGCCGACCCAGGAAGGGATGCGCGGCGCGATTCGCAAGGCGAAGGCACTCGTTTCTGAGATTCCGGGTGCGTATTATCCAGAGCAATTCGGAAACCCGGCGAATCCTGAGACGTACTACAAGACGTTAGGTCCGGAAATCTGGCGGCAGACGGATGGGACCCTCGACGTTTTTGTTGCAGGAGCGGGAACGGGCGGCACGTTTATGGGTACGGCGAAATATTTGAAAGAGAAAAACCCGAAGGTGAAAACGGTCATTGTCGAGCCGGAAGGATCCGTCATTAAAGGCGGTGAGCCGGGACCTCACAAAACGGAAGGAATCGGCATGGAGTTTTTGCCTGACTATATGGACCGTTCGTATTTTGATGAAATTCATACGATCACGGACCAACGGGCCTTTCAACGAGTTCGCGAGTTGGCGGAACAAGTCGGCATTCTTGCCGGGAGTTCGTCTGGAGCGGCATTGGAAGCATCGTTACTGGAAGCTTCTAAGGCGCGCGGAAAGACAACGATCGTAACCATTTTCGCCGATTCGAGCGAACGATATTTGAGCAAAAAGATTTACGAAGGAGTGGAGTGAGTTTGCGCAAAAAAACGCAAATGATTCACGGAGGGATCAATGGAGATGAACAGACAGGCGCGGTGTCCGTCCCGATTTATCAAGTAAGCACGTTCGAAGAAGACGCTCCGGGGAAACATCGCGGTTACGAATATTCCCGCAGCGGAAATCCGACGCGTCATGCGTTGGAAGAATTGATCAAGGATCTTGAACACGGCGAAGCAGGGTTGGCGTTCGCTTCCGGGATGGCGGCGATCACGGCGGTCATGACACTGTTTAACAGCGGGGATCACATCGTAATGACTGATGACGTGTATGGTGGAACGTATCGTGTGATGACGAAGGTGTTGAACCGCCTCGGCATTGATTCTGTGTTCGTTGATACGAGTCGGCCGGAAAACATTGAACAGGCGATTCAAGAAAATACAAAGGCTGTTTACGTCGAAACGCCGACGAATCCGTTGTTAAAGATCACGGATTTGCGGAGAGCTTCCGAAATAGCGAAAGCTCACGATTTGTTGTTGATCGTCGATAACACTTTCAATACCCCGTATTGGCAAAATCCGATCAATCACGGAGCTGACATCGTCATCCACAGCGCGACGAAGTATCTCGGCGGCCACAGCGATGTCGTAGCCGGTGCTGTTGTCGTCAATTCGAAGGAGCTTGCCGAAGAACTGTATTTTATACAAAATTCTACTGGCGGCGTCCTCGGACCGCAAGACTCGTGGCTGCTCATGAGAGGCATCAAGACGCTTGCGCTCCGCATGGAAGAGCATGAGAAAAATGCGGCGAAAATCGTTGATTTTCTTCTCCGGCATGAGCAAGTGGAGAAAATTTATTATCCCGGTCTTGAAACGCATCCGGGCCATGACGTCGCGAAGCGGCAAGGGAGCGGCTTTGGCGCGATGATTTCCTTTGACGTCGGCAGCAAGGAGAAGGCTGCCGAAATCCTTTCGAAAGTGAACTATTTCACGTTGGCTGAGAGTCTTGGTGCGGTGGAAAGCCTCATTTCCGTCCCCGCGCAAATGACACATGCCTCGATTCCGAAGGATCGCAGGGATGAGCTTGGCGTGACGGAAGGATTGATTCGCGTATCTGTCGGGCTTGAAGACGTCGAAGATTTATTGGAAGACTTGCAGCAGGCACTCGCTTAAGTGCCGTTTGGAAAGCAAATCCCGGCAGCGGCGCCGGGATTTGCTTTCGTTGACGTAAGTTACCATCTCGATGCTCGTTCCAATCATGGTAAACTGATAGGGAAGGAGAACGGAGGTGACTTATGGAGGATCAGAAAATCTCCAAGGTTCGTAATAAAATGACTGATTACACGCATTTTGCTTTCACGTTGTTGTTTTTGAGTGCTTTCATGGAGTTGGGGTCTGTCCTTCCTTTTCCGGGGAAAACCGGGCGCGACCAAATTCTGTTGAGTTTGGCGGCGTTCGCGTTTATTTTGGCAGGCTTGTGGTTTCATCGCAAAGTTTTGAAATTAAAGCATCAAATAGACAAAGAAACGATGTAGCAGGCACTTTTGAGGTGCCTGTTTTGTTTATTTTTGAAAAAAAAGAATTTACAAGATCATGAATTCCACGTATAATTCACAGTGTTCTTCAAAAAAATCAAAGGAGGTCGAGTGAAATGAAAGCCCTTATTGATACATGGTTTGTTCCGAAATTTCATAGTTGCATAACGGCTCGGCCTGAGGCGAAAGCATATCGTTCCTAATCGATTTTGTTTGACGTGATGACGTCCCTGGCCTGGTCGGCCTGGGGTATTTTTTTTATCGAAACCGGCTTTTGAAGCCGTAACAAATTCATTGTTTAAAGATGCCGTAGGTGGATTCCACTTACGGTATTTTTAATAAAACATTCAATAAGAAGGAGGTTTTCTAGAAATGTATAAGAAAACGGTGCTTTTTTGGCTCAAAGTGGAGACAGGTTTGACGTGAAAGGGTATCGAACGGAAAGGAGGCATCCGAATTGTTAAAAATTCCGTTATTGTTTGTGACGTTGTCGGTTAGCGTACGGAAAAGGGAATTGAAAACCTCGCCGCAACAACGATACGAACAAAAAGAAACGATTCGCCGCGTCTTGGACGAAGTGCGAAGCAAGCACGACCGAATGAATTTATTTTTGTAGAAAAAAATAAAGGTACAGACACGACCGAGCTTCCGCCCACATAGGGATGATTAACGGAGGTGAGGTCGTGACTGGCATGATCACAGCCATCGCTTACTTTTTCAAAGAAGTGATGGTTTTTGTGTCTTACGTAAAAAACAACGCATTTCCGCAGCCGCTTTCGAATGAGGAAGAGAAAAAGTATTTAAGAAGGTTGGAAGAAGGAGACGAGGAAGCGAGGAACATTTTAATCGAACATAATTTGCGTTTGGTCGCTCACATCGTTAAGAAATTCGAGAATACGGGCGAAGATACGGAAGATCTCATATCCATCGGAACGATCGGCTTGATCAAAGGGATTGAAAGTTATTCACGCGGGAAAGGGACGAAATTGGCGACATATGCGGCCCGTTGTATCGAAAATGAGATTTTGATGCATTTGCGCGCGATGAAAAAGACGAAAAAAGACGTGTCGCTGCAAGACCCGATTGGTCAAGACAAAGAAGGCAATGAAATCACGTTGATTGACGTTTTAAAAGCGGATAACGACGACATCGTGGAACTTATTCAACTGAACATGGAAAAGCGGAAAATTTACGAATTTATTCACATTCTCGACGAACGCGAGCGCCAAGTGGTCGTTGCTCGATTCGGCCTCGACAGCCATAAAGAACGGACACAGCGGGAAATTGCAAAGGAATTGCAAATTTCGCGCAGTTACGTTTCTCGCATTGAAAAACGGGCATTGCTGAAGCTGTTCCATGAGTTTTATAAAAATCGCGAGCCCAAGCGAAAGGCGGATTGACAGCAGCCGCGGGGGATTTTTTTTTGAAAATGGTTTGACAAAACGTCGCGTCTTGCCTATAATCAAGAATAATTTACAACTTCAAATTGTTTGAACTCTTATCACGAGCAGGTGGAGGGAATTGGCCCGATGAAGCCCGGCAACCGACCTATTAGGTACGGTGCTACATCCAACAGGCATGTTTTGCCTGAAAGATAAGAGGTGGAGATTCGATCTTTCAACCTCTTTCTTTCGAAAGAGGTTTTTTTCATGTTGAGAAATTCGAAAGGAGCACCCATGCATGTCAACAAAAGCTGAACGCATTAAAAGGGCAAAACTTCCTCCCCGCACTTCCGAACACGGGAACCGGCTCCCACCCGGCCAAGTCTTGACGGAGAGATTTCCGATTCTTCACGTCGGCGACGTTCCTGTATATGATCCGATTGACAAGTGGGATTTACAAGTGTTTGGGGCGGTGGAACAACCTAGACGGTTTCGTTTCAACGATCTCTTGGCGATGCCGCAACGGAAAATCACTTGCGATATTCATTGCGTGACGCGGTGGTCCAAATTCGACAACGTTTTTGAAGGCATTCCTTTCCGAACGTTTATGGAATCCTTTGCGGTTCGTCCCGAAGCTACGCATGTCATTGTGCATGGAGATTATGACTATGAAACGAATGTGCCGCTTGAGGATTTGTTAAATGACAACGTATTGCTTGCTCATTCTTATAACGGCCATCCATTAACGGAAAAACACGGTTTTCCGCTCCGGTTAATCGTTCCGCATCTGTATTTTTGGAAAAGTGCCAAGTGGCTGCGCGGTTTTGAATTCGTGAACGAAGATCGTAACGGGTATTGGGAAAGAAACGGTTTTCATCATTATGGCGACCCGTTTCGGGAACAAAGATTTTCCGATGAAGAATTGGAGATGCCGGAAGACGGCTGGAAAGAAAAAGAGTATGACGAGTAACCATTCTTGGATGACTACGAAAGGATCGATGGCTATGAGTCCGGTGATCGTAACGGGATGGCGAACGCCGTTTGGAAAATGGAAGGGGAATTTGGCCGATTTGTCGGCAAAGGAATTGGGAACGCATGTCGTCCAAGAATTGCTTAAATCCGTGCCGGAAGCAAAACAGGCGGACGGCGTCATTCTTGCGGAAGTGATCCAGGCCGGGCAAGGACAAAATCCGGCAAGACAGGTGGCGGCGGAAGCCGGCGTCTCCCTTTCGACGCCGGCGATCACGCTCAATAATGTTTGCCTCGGCGGGCTCGCTTCGGCAGCCGATGCGTCGAGACGCATTGTTACAGGGGAGGGCGAACTTTTCATTACCGGCGGGTTCGATTCGATGACGAATGCGCCTTACACGGCACCATTCCGACATGAACTTGGCTTCGGAGCTGTCGAAATGACGGACACGCTCTTTCATGATGGTCTTCGCTGCGCTTTGACCAACGATTCAATGGGCGTATTGTCGGATCGTAAAAATCGTGAATTACGAATTGACCGTGAAGCGCAAGATGCTTACGCGCAACGATCGCAAGCAAGAGCATCGGAAGCCGAAAGGAACGGAAAGTTAAGCAAGGAGATTGCACCAATCCATCACGGCGCCCAACGGTTCACGAAAGATGAAGGGATCCGGCACGATAGTTCTTTAGGCAAGTTGGCCGGTTTACGTCCTGCTTTCTCAAAAGACGGGACGATCACAGCGGGAAACGCGTCGCAAATGAGCGATGGGGCGAGTGCCGGGATCATTGCCTCCGAAGTCACAGCACATCGAATCGGCAAAGAGCCGCTAGCGCGCATTCTGGGTTGGGCGGAAGTTGCCGGTCCAGATGCGAGCCTGCATTTAAAACCGGCGCACGTGATCCGGAAATTGCTTGATTTAAAGCGGATGCGTATCGAGGACATTGATTTATTCGAAATCAATGAAGCTTTTGCGAGTGTCGTGATCGCCAGCATCCGTGAACTTGGTTTGCAAAACGACAAAGTCAATGTGAACGGCGGTGCGATCGCGATCGGTCATCCGCTCGCGGGGACCGGCTTCCGCTTGCTTCTGACGCTCGCTCACGAGTTGAAACGCAGGGGCGGGGGAAAAGGAATTGCCTCGTTATGCGGCGGAGGCGGGCAAGGAACGGCCGTATTGATCGAAGTGCCGTCCAACTGGTGAATCGCTTGAGGAACTTTCGCTTTCGAAAGGATCTTCAAGTAGAAATAAATAGCTAAATTAAAGGAGTGGGAGAAACGATGTTTGTTACTTATTTTGCATGTATTGCCCTGTTTTGGATTTTCGGATTGATCTTATGGAACACCTTGTATCCGAGCGAAAAAGGAGGGCGAAGCTAATGGAAGTTTTGTCAGGTACGGTTTTATGGGTCATCGTATTTTTGCTCGTGGCTTACTTTTTGCTCGTCACGTGGATCGGGCGAAAAGGGGTTCGTTTCAGCAAATCGATGAACGGATTCGCAACCGCAAGGGGAAGCGTTCATCCGTGGATCGTAGGTGCCAGTTTCGCGGCAACGTACGCTAGTGCCAATTTGTTTATCGGAATCCCGGGACTTGCCTATCAATACGGGACTTCGGTGCTTTGGTATACGTTAGGCTGTTTCGGCGTTTCATGGATCGGTTTGTTGTTATTCGCGAAAACGTTCTGGCGCTACGGAAAACAATTCGGACGCGTATCAACATTGCCCGAATGGCTCGGCAAAAGATACAACAGCAAAACTTTGCAAGTGCTCGTTTCGTTGCTCGTGTTGTTTAACGTTTATTATATCGTCGGACAAAACGTTGGATTGGCCACGATCTTTGGCACGGTCATCGGCATTCCGTATGTTTGGGGAATCATCATTGCCGTGGTGATCACGATCCTCTACATCGGTTTGGGCGGCGCCTACGCACAATTGATTACCGACGGGTTGCAAGGGATCATGATGGCCGTCACTTCCGTTTTTATTTTGTTGTCCTTGTTGTGGACGATCGGAGGCGGATTCCACGTATTCGGTACGTTGAACGACAAACTAGCGTCGATCGATCCCGGCTTAACCGCTCCGATTGCCTCCGTTGGTCCGTACAACAGTGCTCTAGCAATTGCCGCCGTTCAATTTTTGCTGTTTGGATTCGTGCTCATGCCGCATTTGCTTAATAAAATTTTATCACTGGAAACGGAAGAACAATTGCGCCCGTTCACGATTTCGTCCGGAGTATTTCTATGTTTGGTGTCCACGTTAACAGTTATCGGCGGTTTGGCTGCCCGCGTCGTTTTTCCGGCGTTGGAAAACGCGGACCAGGCGATTCCCGCCTATTTGTTTGAAGCATTCCCTCCGGTGGTTGCCGCATTTTTTATCGTCGGCATTATTTCGGCAGTCTTGTCGAGTACGGACAGTTTATATCTCGGTATCATATCCAGCATTGGCAACGATCTATACCGCACCATAGCTGCTTCGATTTCGAAGAGGGCATGGAATGATCCGGTTTATGACGACCGATCGGTGAAAGTCGCGAAAGGTTCTTTGTTCGTTGTCGGTTTTCTGACGTTGTATTTTTCACTGCAGCGACCTGAGTCGTTGTCGCTTTTAATTCAATTCAGCTTTTCGGCGATCATCAGCGGGATCTTCGCACCGATTACGTTAGGTTATTTATGGAACAGATCCAATTCCATTGGCGCGATCGCTTCAGTGATCACCGGAACGTCGTTATATGTTGGATTCACTTCCTCTGCGATCATCGACAACATTTATCTGGCCATGTTTGCAAGCTCTGCTGCAGGGTTTGCGGTGATGGTCGGTGCCGGGCTGCTATTTGCACAGGACGAAAGGCAAAAACAAATCTTTTTATTGAAAAAATCCGTCTAACAGTCGGAACAGGAGGTGACCAAGTCATGCCGAACTTGACGCAAACAATAGCTGAAAATTTAGGAAAATGGATGCAAAAGGCGGAACAATTGGCGGATTTGTTCGCCGAACGCTCGGCGGACATCGATCGGGAAGGTCGGTTTCCCTTTGATAATTTCTCCGATTTGAAAACGGCGGGTTTTTTGTCCTTAACGGTACCTGCGGAGTATGGGGGCGAAGGATTAAACTTATACGAATTCGTCATGTTGCAAGAACAATTGGCGAAAGGTGACGCGGCGACGGCATTGTCTTTAGGTTGGCACTTGGGAAGTTTGTTGGAATTGTCGGAAAATCGTCCCTGGGATGAAAAAGTTTTTCGCTCATTGTGTCTGAAAGTCGTAGAAGAACAAGTCTTGATCAACCGAGCGGCGACGGAGCCGGCGACGGGAAGCCCGACCAGAGGCGGCATGCCGCAAACGACCGCGGTGAGAAAAGGGGAACATTGGTTGGTATCGGGTCGAAAGTCATTCACTTCGATGGCAGAGGCGCTCGATTACAGCCTCGTCACGGCGAGAATCGAAAACACGTCCCGCAAAGGTATCTTTTTGATTGATCACAAGTTGCCGGGCGTAGAAATTGAAAAAAGCTGGGATACGATTTCGATGCGGGGGACGCGAAGCGATGACCTTGTCTTGAACGATGTCCGCGCAGAAACTTCCGCATTGGTAGAAGAGGAAGGCGATCAAACGAATTATACTTACCCGAAGGCGTGGTTGCTGCATATTCCTGCTTGCTACTTGGGGATTGCCGCAGCAGCTCGTGATTATGCGGTCGCCTTTGCCAAACAATACCGACCGAACAGCCTTCCGGGGCCGATTAAAGAGGTTCCCGAGGTCCAACGAAAAACCGGTGAAATGGAACTGGAGTTGTATAAGGCAAGAGAGATTCTCCATGCTGCGGCAAGACGGTGGGTCGGTGAACGTGAGAAACGAAAAGAAATGGGTCCGGAACTCGGAGCGGTAAAGCATATCGTGACGAACTGCGCAAATCGCGTCGTCGACCTGGCGATGCGCATTACGGGAGCGAGAAGTTTAACACGAAGCAATCCATTGCAGCAATATTACCGCGACGTGAGAGCCGGGCTCCATAATCCGCCGATGGATGATTCGGTGGTCGCGGTTCTTGCCAAACGAGCCTTCGAACAGGAATAAAAAGCCGAAGTTCCATTTTAGGGGTGCAAAATGAACAGATCAATTGTCAATGTAAAAAAACGCATAGGAATGGTTCCCATGCGTTTTTTCTTTTTATCGGCTGCTTGAAGGGTATAATCGGCGTAGACTTTGAATCTGCGAGGGAGACCGCCTGAGGTCTCTCCTCGCTGTCTTTTACAGTAAATATCTGACGTAAATATATCCGCTTGATAGAACGAGGGCGACGAGTGTAAGCGGAGCGCCGATCTTAAGAAAATCGATGTAAGTAAATCCGTTGCCTTCTTTGGAAGCCATGCCGGCGACGACAACATTGGCGGAAGCACCGATTAACGTACCGTTGCCTCCGAGGCATGCGCCGAGTGCCAACGACCACCACATCACTTCGGCATTCGCCTGCGACAATCCCATCGAATGAACCATTTCTTGAATGAGCGGGATCATCGTTGCCACGTATGGAATGTTGTCGATCGTTGCCGAGGCAAAGCCGGAAACCCAAAGGATTAACATCGATGCGACTCCCAAATCTCCTCCGGTCAGCGCGAGGGCTTGTTCGGCAAGGAAACCAATGATTCCAACATCAACAAGCGCGCCGACGAGTGTGAACAAGCCGGCAAAAAAGAAAATCGTTCCCCATTCCACGTCGTAAAAGATTTCTTCGAAATCCTCGTCTTTTACGCCGATCAACATTAATGCGGTAGCGCCGCTCATGGCGACGACAGCAGGTTCCATGCCGGTTACCGAATGAAGGAGAAAACCGAGAATCGTAAGCCCGAGCACGGTCAACGACTTGATCATCAACGAGCGGTTTTTGATGTAGTCTTTTTCGTTTAAGCTCATCAGTTCTTGCTTTTGTGCGTCATCGACGACCATTTGGTTTTTATAAATGAAATAAAGAATGGCAACAGTCACAATCGCGATGACGATAATGATCGGCGTTAAATTCACAAGAAAGTCGTTGAATGATAAATTCGTGGCCGAGCCGATCATGATGTTCGGAGGATCGCCGATCAATGTCGCTGTCCCTCCGATATTGGAAAACAACACTTCGGATATGAGAAATGGAACGGGATTGACTCCGAGAATGCGGGTGATCGAAAACGTAACCGGAACGATGAGCAGTACGGTTGTGACGTTGTCGAGAAAGGCCGAGCCGACTGCCGTCAGCAACGACATGATGATCAAGATGCGCATCGGATCGCCTTTCACCGATTTTGCGGCTTTTACGGCTGCAAATTGAAATACACCGGTTTTGCTCGTAATGCCGACGAGGATCATCATGCCGATAAGCAAAGTGATCGTTCCCCATTGCATATGTTCAGTGAACACGCTGTGAAGTTCGACAGAACCTAAATACAACATGATGGCGGCACCGGCTAGCGCGATGATCGTGCGGTTGATTTTTTCGGAAATAATGATCGCGTAGGCAACCACGAAAACGACGACCGTGGCTGTGATTTGAAACACTGTCGCGTCGTGCATGAACGTTCATCCTCTCCTGTTTCCGTCGATGAACGGCGGCGTTAATTTTTATTTATTCGTTTTTGTCTAATGCTTTTCACGACTTCTCCTCCGTCTTTCGGGCAGTGGAGTTCGTTGAGGTCCGCATCCAAATCTTCAATAAAAAATTCAAATCCGCATTGCTCGCATTTTAATTGCTGCATACGATCGATGAAGATGTCTGCCGAATTGTTCTCAGCGGAAGTGTCGATCAATTCAATATGGATGTTCGGATCCGAATCGTCTTCGGCGATCATTTTTCCTTGTGCTTCTTTTTCCGATCGCCATTCGGACTCAAGCATATAATGTTCAAGTTCGCTGTGCGAGGCACGGCTCAAAATGGATTTGGCGAAATCCATCAGTTGTTGTTCCGTCAATGAGTCGTAAGCGAGGTCTTCTCCAAGGCTTTTCCACTTGCTTTTCATTTGCCCTTCCGTGAATACATATTTGACAATTTTATTAATGACTACGTTTTTCATTGTGACGCCCCTTTCCAATGGTTTCGCGTTGGTTTAATTGTACCGGCTCGCCGGCCGGGAATCAAACAAAAAAAAGACGCGCGGCCGCATGCAGCACGCACGTCACGAGCATTTCAACTTCTCGTCGAGGGAACGCCGGTTGATTTCTTTTTTTATAAGAGCAATAAAGTCGCGACTGAGACTCAATTCTTGTGCTTTAAAGAAAGATTCGATTAACAGCTCGTCCGATAAATTCTCCATGATATTCGCCAGTACATTCTGGCGCGCACCTCCTTAAGCGGTTATTCATACCTGTATGGAGTCATGCATAAACTGATAAGTCAACGTTTAATCGCAAATAAAGATTAGCATAAATCGAGAAACAGAACAATCGTTCTTGTTGTCCACAAGAGATGGTGGATAACTTGTTGGTAAATTGTCTATAAGTACGATGAGTCCAGTGAGGACGTTGTGAAAAATGTGTATGGATTTATCCACAAAATCGCAAGCAATCGTTTTTTGTCGAAAATCTTCTCGAAATTAGGACGAATGTCTGCTGGAAGGTGATTGTTTTGTTCGCTTTTGCGACGATATGGTATGATGACATCAGAACAAGAGAAAACTTACAGCGCGTCGAGGTGTAAAACATTTGTTTAAAAAGTTTCTACCAAACGAACATGTGGAATCGATATTTGAGATTGATCCGGAGAAGTTGAAATCCCGTGGGATAAAAGGCGTCATCACGGATCTCGACAATACGCTCGTCGGTTGGAACCGTCCGGATGCGACGCCGAAATTGATCAAATGGTTTCAATTCATGCGCGAGAGCGGCATTTTTATTACGGTCGTATCTAATAATACGAAAGAACGTGTGAGACGGTTTTCCGATCCTGTGGAACTGCCGTTTATTTATAGAGCGCGAAAACCGATGACGAAGGCTTTCAAAACGGCGATGAACGACATGAACTTGAAAAGGGATGAAATCGTCATTGTCGGCGATCAACTTTTTACCGACGTTTTAGGCGGCAATCGGCTTGGAGTGCACACGATTCTCGTCGTTCCGATTGCAAAGAATGACGGATGGCTTACAAAGTTCAACCGAAAAATGGAATATTATTTGTTGCAGTGGATGAAAAGAAAAGGAATGATCTTTTGGGAGGACTAGCATGGCGAAAGACAAGATGATTTGTCTCGGATGCGGGGCAGCGGTGCAATCGGAAGATCCGAACGGAATCGGTTTCGTCCCGGTCTCTGCATTGAATCGAGAAGCGGTCCTTTGCAAACGTTGTTTTCGATTGAAGCATTACGGCGAAGTGGCGCACGTTCCGCTCGGGGACGACGATTATTTAAAAATCATCCAAGACATTGCCGATACGGATGCTCTTATCGTCAATATCGTGGATATTTTTGATTTCACAGGCAGTTGGCTGCCTGGATTACGAAGGTTGACCGGCGGCAATAAGGTTTTACTCGTCGGCAACAAAATCGATTTGCTGCCGAAATCGACAAACGCAACGAAGCTGAAGCATTGGTTGTATCGTTCTTCGAAAGAACTCGGACGGAAGGTCGAAGATGTGTTTTTGATCAGCGCGCAAACGGGAGAGGGCATGGACGAGCTCGCGGAAGCGATAGAACGGTACCGCTCCGGCAAAGATGTGTATGTTGTCGGTTGCACGAACGTTGGGAAGTCTACTTTCATTAATCGTTTGCTTCGGCAATTTGCCGGGATTCAAAGCGACGTCATCACTACCTCACTGCATCCCGGAACGACTTTGAACTTGATTGATTTTGAATTGGACGGGCAATCGGCATTATATGATACGCCAGGCGTGGTTAACCGCCGACAAATGGCTCATTTGCTCACGACGAATGAGTTGAAGCAAACGATGCCGAAAACGGAGATTAAGCCGAAGGTTTACCAGCTCTCAGATCGCCAAACGCTTTTTTTTGCGGGACTCGGGCGGCTCGATTTCGTGAACGGGGAGGCGCGTTCTTTCGTCTGTTATTTTTCCAATGAGCTTTATGTACATCGGACGAAATTGGAGAAGGCGGATGAAGTGTATGAGCGTAACGTTGGTGAAATGCTCAGACCGCCGGAGAAGGAGCGAAAAGACCGTTTGCCGGCGTTCAAGAAACACGATTTTACTGTAAAAAACAAAAAAGTGGACGTCGTGTTTTCCGGCCTCGGATGGGTAACGGTACAGCCCGGAACGGCGCAGCTTTCCGCTTATGCGCCGGAGGGTGTCGGTGTTTCGATCCGGGAATCATTGATTTAGAGGGGGAACTATGGAAAAAACATTTGCGTTAATCGGCCATCCTGTGGCGCATTCCCTTTCTCCGATCATGCACAATGCGGCTTTCAAAAGCCTCGAGTTGCCGCACATATACGTCAAATTCGACGTTCAACCGCAACGATTGAAAGATGCAGTCATCGGTATGAAAGCATTAGGGATTGGCGGCTTTAATGTAACCGTCCCGCACAAAGTGGCTATTCTGCCTTATTTGGACGAAGTCGATGAACAGGCTTCAGTGATCGGGGCCGTGAACACCGTCGTTAACGAAAACGGTCGTTGGATCGGCACGAACACCGACGGCCGCGGTTTCTTGCTGTCCCTTCAGGACGTTGCCGGCGACCGCTTGCCGGACTGCCGGGTTCTGATGATCGGAGCTGGGGGTGCAGCCAGGGCGGCGGCAGCGGCTTTGGATGAGGAGGGCGTAAAGCGGTTGGACGTCGCGAATCGCACGCTGGAGAAAGCGCATGGAATCAAGACGGGGCCCGCTCATCGAACCGACGGGACCGTCGTGAGTTTAGCGGAGGCGGAAGAATGTGTCGGCGAATATGATATTATCATCAATACAACTTCGGTTGGTTTACATCCAAACGCCGAAGCCATGCCGATTTCGCTTTCTCGGTTGCGAGAGCGAACGATTGTTGCCGATTTGATATACAATCCATTGAAAACGAAATGGCTTCGCGTCGCCGAAGAAAAAGGTGCGGTTGTCATGAACGGCGTCGGGATGTTTGTCGCACAAGGGGCGCTCGCCTTTGAACGATGGACCGGTTATGCGCCCGACCGGCGTTTGATGAGGCGCATCGTTTTGGACGAATTGGGCGGCGAAAGATCATGAAAATTGCCGTTTTCGGCGGGACGTTCGACCCGCCGCATCTCGGTCATTTGATCATTGCGGCGGAAACGGTGCGATCCTGCGAATTGGATGAGGTTTGGTTCATGCCGAGTCCGCGTCCTCCCCATAAGTCGGCAGCGGCTGTAACTGATGCTGCTCACCGCATAGAGATGGTGAAAAGAGCCGTCGAAGGCAACAAGCAATTCAAGCTTTCGCTGTTTGAATTTCAAAGGGACGGATTGTCTTATACGTATGAGACGATGAAAGCCTTAACCGCGCGTTACCCGGAGCATGAATGGTATTTTTTGATCGGGGCAGACATGGTTGAGGATTTGCCGAACTGGCACAATATTAATGAGCTCACCGATTTCGTCACATTTATCGCGGCCGGACGCCCAGGGTTTTCGTTAC
This sequence comes from Bacillales bacterium, assembly GCA_035700025.1. Lineage (NCBI taxonomy): Bacteria > Bacillati > Bacillota > Bacilli > Caryophanales > Caryophanales bacterium. Next base: position 154,244 of record DASSOY010000048.1, read on the forward strand.
AATCGCCGTTCGGCCATGCGATCAGGTTCGTCGAGGTTCCGCAAATCGCCATTTCGTCGTCGCTTTTGCGGAAAAAATTTGCAAACCAAGGAAATACGAAATACTTGTTGCCTGACAACGTGCGCGACTATATCATGAAGGAAGGGTTGTATGGATAGGGAAAGAGCATTGGCTGTCGTCAGAAAACAGTTGACCGAACAGCGATATGAACACACCGTACGCGTCACTGATACCGCTGTTGCTTTGGCAGTGAAATACGGTGTCAATCGCGAAAAGGCCGAACTCGCAGGTATCTTTCACGATTATGCGAAAAATCGGCCGCTGCACGAAATGAATCAAATCATTACCGAAGAAGACATCCCTTCGGATTTGGCGAACTATCCGCAACAATTATGGCATGCTCACGTTGGTGCGTTTCTCGTTCAACGCGAAGCAGGGATTTCAGATGAAGATGTGTTGGCTGCAATTGCTTACCATACGACGGGCAGGGCAGGCATGTCTTCGTTGGAAAAGGTCGTTTTTTTAGCTGATTATATCGAACCGGGCCGGAATTTTCCGGGTGTCGAGCATGTGCGCCATTTGGCGGAAAGTGAATTGAACACGGCCGTTGTACAGGCATTAGCGAACACGATCTCATTTTTACTAAAAGCGAAGGTGAAGATTCATCCGGATACGCTTGCGGCTTACAATGATTTGCTTTAATCTAGAAGGGAATTGGAGGGTCTTGCATTCATGACGGAAGAAGATCTTGCGTTGCTCGCCGCGAAAACCGCAGACGATAAGCGGGCTGAAAACATCATCGTCCTCGACATGGAGGAAATATCTTTAATCGCCGATTATTTCATGATTTGTCATGGCAATTCCGAGAAGCAAGTGCAGGCGATTGCCAGAGCGATGAAAGATGCCGCTGAAGAAAACGGCATTTCGGTGAAACGAATGGAAGGATTTGACGGCGGACGCTGGGTGCTCGTCGATCTCGGAAGTGTCGTGGCCCATGTTTTTCATAAAGAGGAACGGGACCATTATCAACTCGAGAAATTGTGGGGAGATGCGCGTACCTTGAATTTAGAAAAAGAATTTTTATAAAAAAAAAGGAAATTCGATGACTGGCGGCGAAATAAACAGGCAACCGGACCGTTGATCCAATTGCCTGTTTTATGTTGCCCCGGCTTACATACGAAATTGCTTTTTCACCTTTTCACGATCTTCAACGTATTTTGCGTGCGTTTTTTGAATCAAATGATTGAACATGTCCCCGACATCTTCTTCGAGCGCCGACAAGCCCTCGCCGGTTACGCCCCCTTTTACCGTCACTTTCTTCCTTAACTCCGGCAGCGTGTAAACCTGTTGTTCCAACAACCTTCCAATCCCAATTAACATTTCCGTACAAAATGCGGTTGCCTGCTCGTACGTGACATCTGTCTCCTGAACCGCCGATTGAATGAACCGTTCAGTTAAGTACGTATAAAAAGCCGGCCCGCAACTGACGATGTCCGAAGCAATCCGCGTGATCGATTCTTCGATTTCCAACGGCTTCGAAACGTGCCTCATCAGTTCCAGCAATCGTTCTTTATGTCTCTCCTCGCAAGACATGCCAAACGTAATTAACGAAACTCCTGCCAAGACGCGATTCGTAATGCTCGGAATCGCTCGCGCCACTCCACAATCGACAACCGATTCCAATTCTTTTACCGTCACGGGGCTGGTGATGGAAACGAGCAGTTTGTCGCGCGAAAGTTTCGGCCGAAGTGTCTCGAGCAATGGCTGGATGTCGAGCGGTTTTACGCAAACGAATACGATGTCCGCGGTTTCGGCGACTTCTTCTGGAGTCTCTGCCAGTTGTACGTCCGGATACTGATTTTTCAATTCTTGCGCCTTGCGTAAAGTGCGATTGGTGATAAAAAGATGTCCCGGGTCCACGGCGGATGATTTCATGAAGGCGTGAATGAGCACGCTCCCCATGTTTCCGGTGCCGATCATTCCGATGTTCATCCATCGTTCCCCCTTTCGTAAAGCGTATTGATAATTTCTATGACGCACCCGCAGCCATTATGTTAGAGAAAGGAATGATTCATGGTGAATTTCACAAACTGGACGAAACGCGAACAGTGGCTGGCCGGCTTGGCGTTGTTCTTTTTGCTCGGTTGGGCGGCCACCGTTGTTTACATGAAGACGGAGGCGTCCGCTTCCTCGGATTCTGTGCAGTGGCTGCATAAGGAGACGGGAGAAGCCCCAATGATGACGAAGCGGAAAAAAGACCCAAAAAACGCCAAAACACCGATGGCGGTCGTCATTGACGTAAAGGGTGCGGTGGTGACTCCCGGAGTGTATGAAATGAAAGAAGGTGAGCGGGTGATCGACGTCATTCGGGAAGCGGGGGGTTTTCGGAAGGAGGCCGACCGGAAACGGATCAACTTGGCCGAACGGTTAAAAGATCAAATGGTCGTCTATGTGCCGGAAAAGGGAGAGAAGGGTGCGCAGGCGGAATTTATGCCGTCGCAAGACGATGGGAAAGTGAACGTGAACAGTGCGAGCGTTTCGGATTTGGAAAAATTGCCGGGAGTCGGCGAGGTGACAGCCGAGGCGATCGTCGCATTCCGCAAGCAACATGGACCGTTCAAACAATTGTCTGATTTGTTGGCGGTAAAAGGAATTGGCGAAAAAACGCTTGACACGTTAAGGGAAAAGATCGCTTTGCATTGAATTGACGGAGCGGGACGGGCTTGGCTACAATAAAAGGAGGAGTTGATGACATGCAACGGATTGAATGGGATCAATATTTCATGGCGCAAAGCCATTTGCTGGCAACGAGAAGTACGTGCACGCGTCTCGCAGTAGGGGCGACGATCGTGCGCGACAAGAGAATCATTGCCGGCGGGTACAATGGTTCGATTTCAGGCAGCGTCCATTGCATTGACGAAGGGTGTTACGTAATCGACGGACATTGCGTGCGCACGATTCACGCGGAAATGAACGCCTTGTTGCAATGTGCAAAATTCGGGGTTTCCACAGCCGGCGCCGAAATCTATGTCACACATTTTCCGTGCCTGCCCTGTTGCAAATCGATCATTCAAAGCGGCATTAAATACGTGTATTATGCAGCCGACTATAAAAATCATCCGTATGCAGTGGATTTGTATAAATCGGCGGGCGTCGTCACGAAAAAAGTACCGTTGGAACACGTCGTGCTCGACACAAATGGGGAAGAAAAGAGAGATCTGACGAACCGTTTGCTGCATTTGCTTGAAAAAAGCGGTGTGAACGAAGAAGAAATGAGTGAGTTGCGGTCCGAGGCGAGCCGCCTTTACGAGGATGCACAGTAAGGCGGCGATGTGATGAATGGCAAATGGCATCTCGCCGCGGCTGCGGCCGTCGCAGCTGTCCTCCTTGTCCGATTTTCCGTTGTCGCGCTTTGGTTTGCCGTCCTGTTCGCGGCAATCATCCTCTTTGCCGCCGTCGCTTCAAGACGTTCTGTCCCCGCCGTGTGCAGCGCCATTTTTATCCTCACGAGCGCTGTAACCGTTGCGACCAACCACTTCAATCGCACCGAACTTTCCCCCGATGCTTCGCATTTTCGCGGAACGATCGCCTCTCTTCCCGTCCTCGACGGCAATCAATGGTCTTTTCGCCTCAAACTGAACCGCGGAGAAACGCTGCGCGTGGTCGCTTATCTCGATCACCGCGCACAAATTCCGATCGTTTCACGTTTCCGTTACGGTATGGAATGCCGGTTGACGGGAAAACTGAAGAAACCCGAGCCGCCGAGCAACTTTTATTCGTTCGATTACCGGAAATACTTGTACCGCCGCCATATTCACTGGATTTTGACACCGCAGGCGGTCAGCCCGCATATGTGCCGCAATACCGGCTACTCCTTGTTCGACCGTCTCCATCAATGGCGCGGGGCCGGCATTCGCTTCATCGATCATCACTTTCCTCCTTCGATTCAAGGCATATCCGAGGCTCTCTTGTTTGGCTGGAAACAAAACATTCCGCCGCCGATCCTGACCGCTTACCGCAATCTCGGCCTCATCCACCTGCTCGCCGTTTCCGGCTTGCACGTCGGCATGGTCATTGCCGCCTTATTCGCTTTGCTTCTTCGTCTCGGCCTCACGAAAGAACGCAGCCTCGAACTGCTCCTCGTGCTTTTGCCTATCTACCCCTTCATGACCGGCGCTTCTCCTTCCGTCGTTCGCGCCTGTTTCATGGCGATGATCATCCTCATCGCAATGCGCTTTCGCCTCCGTTTCCACGCCCTCGACGCCATCAGCTGGGCCGCCATCGCGATGCTTCTCTTTCATCCATCCCACGTTTACCAAACCGGCTTCCAACTTTCGTTTCTCATCAGTTTCACGCTCATCGTCTCCGCTCCGGCGATCATGAAGCGCTACGAAAGTCGATTCGCCCGCATGCTCGCCGTTTCCGTGATCGCGCAATTCGCTTCCTTGCCGATTTTGCTCAGCCAATTTTATCAAATTTCCTTGCTCAGTTTGCCGCTCAACCTTGTCTTCATTCCCTTTATCACCCTGTTTGTGATGCCGCTTGCTTGCGTTTCGTTCTTCGCCTATTTGCTGGTGCCCCCGCTCGGCGAGTGGCTTGCGAACGGCTTGAAGTTCCCGCTGGATGCCGCACATGCGTTGTTGCGGATGCTCGATTCGCATGGCTGGGGACTGCTCGTTTTTGGAAAACCGTCGATCGTCGTTGTTCTTCTCATGTACGGAGTGATCGCATACGGGTTGTTAAAATGGGAAGATCGCGGAGGAACGATGCGGATGGCGGTTCCTTTCGTACTGTTCGCTGCGCTCGGTTTATACCAATGGAATGCCGGCGTTTTGTCAGAGACCGGCACAGTGACGATGTTGGATGTCGGGCAAGGAGACAGCTTTTTGATCGAATTGCCGCACCGAAGAGCGGTTTATTTAATCGACACCGGGGGAACGGTTTCATTTGAACCGCAGTGGAAACAGCAGAAAAAAACGTTTAAAGTCGGCCGTGATGTCGTATTGCCGGAATTGAAAGCTCGAGGCATTCGTCGGCTCGATGCGCTGATCTTGACGCATAAAGACATGGATCACCTCGGCGGGGCGAAGTCATTGCTGAAGCACATGGCGATTAGGCAAATTATGTATGGCGCGGGAACGGTTACCGCGGCAGCACCGAAAGAGGTATTTCGAGCAGCGAAGGCTGAGAACGTTCCTATTGTGCGCGTCGAAGGCGGAGACTCGTGGCACGTCAACCAATCACTGTTTTTCGTTCTCAATCCTGTCGCGGGAGAAAGGGAAGGGAACAATCGCTCGATTGTCATTCGGGCGCGTATCGGCGGCCTTTGGTGGCTGTTTACGGGCGATCTGGAGAAGGAAGGGGAACAAGCCTTGCTCCGGTCAGGACAGACGCTTCATGCCGATGTGTTGAAAGTCGCCCATCACGGGAGCGATACGTCGACAAACGAACCTTTTTTGAAAAAAGTGGACCCGGCGGTCGCCTGGATCTCGGTCGGGGAACACAATCGTTACGGTCATCCGTCCGCACAAGTGATCCACCGGCTCGAATCGCATGGCGTGCTTGTTTTCAGAACCGATCAAAGAGGCGCGGTACGCTATAGGTTCGGGGCAGGCGATGACGGGTTTGGCTGGATGCATTAAAAAAAGCCCGGAACACTCGAGGGTCCCGGGCTTTTTTTATGTACGTCAGTACTTATCGCGCAAGCAAACTAATGACGACGCCAATCGCGAAAATGACCGTGAAGAACAAAAAGGAATAAATGAATCCGTTCGTGGCATGGACAAAGTCGTTTCCTTTGTCCTGTACGTCTTTCTCAAATTCATTTCCAATGCGATTTTCCGCCATGAGGAAACCCTCCATTCTCAAGAGAAACTCAGTGCACCGTCGATGAACCGCGCAGGTGCAGGATCATTGTCCTTTTTAGTATAAGCGAAAGCCGCGAAAAAATCCAACTGCGGCAAACGCGGAGTTCTTGTCGCACATGCCATTAGTTGTCACCCATACTTGCCTCCGGCATAGGATATCCTAAACAGGAACGAACATCGTCAAAAGCCGGATACCTAGGGTTCAGGCTTTTGACGTTCACTATAAATGGGGGATGCCTGTTGGAGGCCATCCTCCTTTTCCTGCTTGTCACCGGCCGCCGAAAAAGCTACGATGGTGGAAGAGGTGATTGTGTTGCAAGTGGCATCCGTCCGAAACGAAATTCGTCAAAAAAAATTTTCCCCATTATACGTATTATATGGAACGGAACCGTATTTAATCGAGGAATTTCAGCGAACGATCATTGACCATGCGGTAGACAAAGAGGCTTTCGAATTCAATTTTGCGCAATATGACATGGAGGAAACGCCGGTACAGCAAGTCATCGAGGACGCTCAGACACTGCCGTTCCTCGGCGAATACCGGGTGATTGTCGTGAAAAATCCGTTTTTCTTGACAGGAAAACAAGAAAAGAAATCGGTCGAACACGATCTTGACCGTCTGGAACGATACGTCGAAGCCCCTTCGCCCCATGCGATCGTGATCTTCAGCGGTTCGTACGAAAAACTTGATCAACGAAAAAAAATCGTCAAACGGCTGAAGAAAAACGGAGAACTGCTCTCCTTTTCAACGGAAAATGAAAAAGTCATCTTCGAGCTGTTGCGGGAGCGCGCGGAAACCTACGGCGCCGTGTTGACGCAGCAAGCGAACGAACGGCTGCTTCAGTTGGTCGGTCCGCATTTATCGCGATTGATCGGCGAAATCGATAAGATGGCTTTGTATGCCGGCGATGGCGGCGAAATTACGGCGGATGTCGTGGACTTGTTATGCGCGAAAACGTTGGAGAGCAACGTGTTTGCTCTAGTCGACCGCGTCGTGCGAAGAAATTTGCCCGAGGCGTTTGTGATCTTGAATGATCTTATTAAACAAAAAGAGGATCCGATCCGATTGCTGGCGTTGCTTGTTCGCCAGTTCCGCATCATTTTTCAAGTGAAACAGTTGAAGGAAAGCGGCTATACCCAAGGGCAAATGGCGAAGCGGCTGTCTTTGCATCCTTATGCGGTCAAAGTGGCGGCGCAGCAAGGCAAGGGATTTGAGAAAGAGCGGTTGCTTCAATGGCTGAGCGAAATGACGGAAACGGATTTCGCGATGAAAACGGGGAAGATGGACAAGCGGTTGGCGCTTGAATTGATATTGACCAAGTTGGCAAGGTAACCAAAAAACGGCCGGATCGATCCGGCCGTTTTCGTCATTTCCTTATTTGGACATAGCGTTTAATTTGCGGGCAAACTTCGATTTGAAGCGGGCAGCTTTGTTTGTATGGATAATGTTCTTGCGAGCCGCTTTATCCAACTTACGAGCGGCAACCGCATACGCTTTCTTCGCTTCTTCCAAATTATTTTCTTTGGCTTTCGCTTCGAATGTTTTGATTGCTTCACGCATTTCCACTTTAATGGCCATGTTATGTTGGCGACCTTTTTCGTTCGTTTTCACGCGTTTGATCGCTGATTGAATGACAGGCATGTCTTCACCTCCCGACAAAGTCTTTCCGGCTGTTTCATATTCAAACAAAATCAATTCTAACAGAGCGGACAACGAAAATCAATTGGAATGAAAACATTTCCGATCGGCCACGATAGAAATAACATTCGTTAATTAAAGGAGAGACGTATCGTGGGAGACTTGGATCTCAGCAAGTATCAAGTACGGACCGACTTGGCCCTTGAAGCCCATGAATTGAAAAAAGAGCAAGACGCTGCCACGGGTGTTGAAGGCGTCGTCGTCAAAGACGAAAATGTGAAAGGCATCAAATTGACGACGGTCGACATTTCCGCCGAGGGAGCTGCAAAGATCGGCAAAAAAGCAGGCCATTACTTAACGTTCGAAATGCAAGGAATCCGCAAGCGCGATTCCGATCTGCAAGAGAAAGTGGAAGAGATATTCTCCGAACAGTTTGCAAAATTTCTCGATACTCACGGCATTTCCAAAGACGCGCATTGCCTCGTCGTCGGGTTGGGCAACTGGAACGTGACCCCCGATGCTCTCGGACCCGTGGCTGTCGAGAAAATTTTAGTTACGAAACATTTGTTTGATCTTGCTCCGGAAAACGTCGGGGAAGGTTTTCGCCCAGTCAGCGCGATCTCTCCCGGGGTCATGGGTGTCACAGGCATTGAGACAAGCGATATTATTCTTGGCGTTATCGAAAAAGCAAAACCCGATTTCGTCATCGCTATCGATGCACTCGCGGCTCGTTCAATTGAACGGGTGAACACGACGATTCAAGTGTCCGATTCCGGCATTCATCCTGGTTCCGGCGTCGGCAACAAGCGAAAGGAACTGAGCGAAGAAACGCTCGGAATTCCCGTATTTGCCATCGGCGTGCCGACAGTTGTCGACGCCGTCACGATTACGAGCGACACAATCGATTACTTGATGAAACATTTCGGTCGTGAAATGAAAGAAAAAGATAAGCCGGCAAAATCACTCGTTCCGTCGGGAATGACTTTCGGGGAAAGGAAAACGTTGACGGAAGCCGATTTGCCGGACGAATCAAGCCGCAAAGCCTTCATGGGCATCGTCGGGAGCTTGAATGACGAGGAAAAACGAAGGTTGATTCACGAAGTACTCGCCCCGCTCGGACATAACTTGATGGTGACGCCGAAAGAAGTCGACGAATACATCGAAGATATGGCAAACGTGCTTTCCGGAGGCTTGAATGCCGCGTTGCACGGGGAGGTCGACCAACAAAATTTGTCGGCTTATACGCATTAATTCGAAAAGACGTTCTGTTTACCGGATCGTCCGCATACATTGGAGGTAGATTGTCGGAAAGGGTGAGACGATGATCTCCAGCGGACCTTTGTCGGTCAACGGGACAAGCTTGAGAACGTTCCTATGCTTTATGGCCGCGGCAGTTGCGGCGATTTTTCTTCTTGCGGCGGCATTGACTGTTCTCGAACATAACAATCGTTTCGCATCGTCGAACGTTGAAGCATTGACGTCCAATGTTTCAAGCGAAACGCTTCTCCATTTTATCGGATTCGAAAATCCGTATTTCACGCAAGTTTTGCCAGAAAACAGCGAGTTTCCGCCGCTTGCATCGCTCGGTTTCGAATTCGTCACAAGCATCAAACCGGGAGACATTCGAAGTTTGCTCGGCAGCGAACTTCCCGGCTTCGAAATTTATGATTCAGATATCATCGTTGCCGGTACGGGAACCGATTATACGAATCTTGTCGTCGAATCCGCGCCTCCCGTCAAAGTGATGATGGAAGCCCGAGAAGAGGCCGAACAAAGCTTGAAACAAAATGACGATCAAAAAGACGTCGTGAAGCCGCCGGTCAAAACGACAAACGGCAAAGACGTCGTTCTGCTATACGCAACGCATACGACCGAATCTTATTTGCCCGCATTGAAAGGAGACGCCTCGCCGGACGAAGCTTACAGCTGGGAACTGAATGTGTCCGATGTTGCGAAACAATTGAAAGAAGAGCTCGAAAAACGCGGGATCGGCGCTGAAGTACCTGATGTGAACATCCAGAAAATAAGGGCGTCCGAAGGACTCAGCTACAGCCAATCCTACAAAGCCTCGCGGCAAGTGGTTGCCTCGATTTTGCATGAAGATCCGAGCATCCAGATGATTTTTGACATCCATCGGGATTCGCGAAGGAAAAAAGACACGACGGTAACGATCAATGGGAAAAAATATGCGCGAACGAGTTTCGTTATCGGCGAAGGCAACCCGCATTACAAGAAAAACCGGTTAATGGCCGTGAACTTACACCATTTGCTCGAGAAAGAGTATCCGGGTTTAAGCCGGGCGGTAATTGGAAAAAGCTTGGATGAAGGCAACGGTATTTACAATCAAGATCTTTCCGACCATGCGGTTTTGATCGAAATCGGCGGCGTTGACAATACAATGGATGAAGTGAATCGCACCGTGGAAGCATTGGCTGACGTAATCAGCGAATATTATTGGAAGCTGCACAAAGCTCAAAAAGTGAACGGATAAGCGAGCGTGATGCGTAATGGCAAAATTCACAATTAAATGCTTACTGGCCGCATCTTTATTTTTCGCGGGCGTTTTGTTCGGCATGCAGCAAGCGAACGAAGGCATTAAAGAGGTGAAAGGACTCGACCAGCTGCAACGTGCCGAACAGGCGTTGCAGACGGACAACGTCGGGGACGGAGCGCAAGCGGCGAGCACCGTTGCGGAGAAAAGGAAAAGACTCGAAGACATCAAGACGTTCAACGTATATTCCGCGGTCGGCCGTGCCGCTTCGTCCGGCATCACAAGCTTGTTTCAATCCGGAATGAAAGCGGCGGGTGCGTTATTGGAAGAGTTTCTTGGGTAAACAACCTTCTTGCTCATTAGGGCAAGGAGGCTTTTCTTTTGTATGAGCGGGTTCGGCCGACCCATTGGTGCGGATGCTTCCGGTTGATCTAACGTCGTCTACTCGACGACAAGGGGGCAAGGGTACGACCAACCCGCGGCAAGTTCGAAGAAGCGGATGCTTCCGGTTGATCTAACGTCGTCTACTCGACGAAGCGATGGCTGAGTGCTATAATCAACCCTAGTGTCGAAGTACGGGAGTGAATGAAATCATGGCGAAAAAGGACAGACAGTCGAGAATTCGCAACTTCTCGATCATCGCGCACATCGACCATGGGAAATCGACGCTCGCGGACCGAATTTTGGAGAAGACGAGCGCGCTTTCGAAACGGGAAATGAAAGAGCAAATGCTCGATGCGATGGACCTGGAAAGAGAACGCGGCATCACGATAAAATTGAATTCCGTCCAGCTGACGTATAAAGCGAAAGACGGTGAAGACTATATTTTTCATTTGATCGACACGCCGGGGCATGTCGATTTTACGTATGAAGTTTCACGCAGCCTTGCGGCTTGCGAGGGGGCGCTGCTCATCGTCGACGCCGCTCAAGGCGTGGAAGCGCAGACGCTTGCCAACGTGTACTTGGCACTCGAAAACGACTTGGAAATCATTCCGGTCATTAATAAAATTGACTTGCCGAGCGCGGACCCTGAGCGCGTACGCCAGGAGATCGAAGACGTGATCGGCATCGATGCCTCCGATGTCGTGCTGGCCTCAGCGAAAGCGGGAATCGGTATTGATGAGATCCTTGAGCAAATCGTGGAAAGAATCCCTGCGCCGGAAGGGGACCCTGCGGCACCGTTAAAGGCATTGATTTTTGATTCGCTGTACGATCCGTACCGCGGAGTCATCGCCTACATTCGTGTGGCGGAAGGCACGGTTCGCGTCGGTGAAAAAATCAAGATGATGGCAACCGGAAAAACGTTTGAAGTAACGGAAATCGGCGTGTTCACGCCTAAACCCGTACCGAAAGATGAGCTGACCGTGGGCGATGTCGGCTATTTAACGGCTTCGATCAAACAGGTCGGCGACTCGCGCGTGGGCGATACGATTACTTCAGCAGAACAACCGGCGACGGAACCGTTGCCAGGCTACCGCAGAATGAAGCCGATGGTATTTTGCGGTTTGTATCCGGTAGACGCAAGTCAGTACAATGATTTAAGAGAGGCGCTCGAACGGTTGGAATTGAACGACTCTGCTTTGCAGTATGAAGCGGAAACGTCGCAAGCCCTCGGTTTTGGTTTTCGTTGCGGTTTTCTCGGCTTGTTGCATATGGAAATTATTCAAGAGCGAATCGAGCGAGAATTTGACATCGATCTCATTACGACCGCTCCGAGCGTTATCTATGAAGTGCAATTGACGAACGGTGAGAACATGAGCGTCGATAATCCTTCCAACATGCCGGAAGCGAATCAAATCGACGAGGTGCGTGAACCGTACGTGAAGGCGACGATCATGGCCCCGAATGATTATGTCGGCGCCGTCATGGAATTGTGCCAATCGAAACGCGGCGATTTTCTAGACATGCAATATCTTGATGAAAATCGCGTCAACATTGTTTACGATATTCCGTTGTCCGAAATTGTTTACGACTTTTTCGACCAGTTGAAATCCGGCACGAAAGGATACGCTTCGCTCGATTACGAACCGATCGGCTACAAAGCTTCAAAGCTCGTCAAAATGGATATTTTATTGAACGGCGAAAAAATTGATGCCTTGTCGGTCATCGTTCACCGCGATTTTGCTTATGATCGAGGCAAAGCGATCGTTGAAAAATTGAAAACGTTAATCCCGAGACAGCAATTCGAAATTCCGATTCAAGCTGCGATCGGTCACAAAATCATCTCGCGGTCCAACATTAAGGCTTTGCGCAAAAATGTGTTGTCGAAATGTTACGGCGGCGACATTACAAGGAAGAGAAAACTGCTTGAGAAACAAAAAGAAGGCAAGAAGCGAATGAAGACGGTCGGCAAAGTGGACGTTCCGCAAGAAGCGTTCATGGCGGTGCTGAAAATGGACGAAGATTAAAACGGAAAGCGTGAGGATTCGTGGCACGAGCCGCATATGTGCATATCCCTTTTTGTGAGCACATTTGTCATTACTGTGACTTCAACAAATATTTCTTAAACGGTCAGCCCGTTGACGATTATTTAACATCTCTCGCGATTGAAATGACAAATGCCTTGCGGCGGTATCCGAGCGAAGGCATCGAGACGGTGTACATCGGCGGGGGGACGCCGACCGCTCTTAACGAAGTTCAATTTTCGCGGCTTTTGCACGGCATCCGTGAGCGTCTTGCGCCGTCTCGGGGCATTTCTGAGTTTACGGTCGAGGCGAATCCGGAAAATTTGACAAAAACGAAATTGACGACGATGAAAGAAGCCGGCGTCAACCGGATCAGCCTCGGGGTGCAATCGTTTGAAGATTCATTGCTGGCGGCGGTCGGCCGGCCCCATACCGAAAAGCATGTGCACGATGCGATCGAACTCATCTCGGAGGCCGGCTTTGACAACGTCTCCATCGATCTGATGTTTCGTCTTCCCGGCCAAACGCGGGAACAGCTTGCTTCCACGCTTGAAACGGCTTTATCGTATGGAACGAAGCACATTTCCATCTATTCTTTGCAAGTGGAACCGAGGACGGTGTTTTACAACCGATTGAAAAAAGGGCGTTTGCCGTTGCCGGATGAAGATGCGGAGGCGGAAATGTATGAACAAATCATCGAAACGCTTGGATCCCGCGGTCTCCGGCAGTATGAAATCAGCAATTTCGCTGTTCCCGGTTATGAAAGCCGCCATAACACGATGTATTGGCAAAATGAAGATTACTACGGGTTCGGGGCCGGCGCTCATGGTTATTTGAAAAACGTGCGCCGTGTGAACGCGGGTTGGACGAAGAAGTACATCCGCCTGATCAAGGAAAAAGGCGACGCGTTTGTTGAGGAATCCCGAGTCAGCTTGCGTGAACAGATGGGCGATCATCTGTTTCTTGGACTGCGGATGGCAGACGGCGTCTCGAGAACCGGCTTTTTCCGGAGGTTCGGCGTACGAGCGGAAGAGGTTTTCGGCGGCGAGCTTGAAACGCTTGCTGGGCGAAAATGGATTGAAGTCGCGGATGACCGGATCTTTTTAACTAAAAAAGGCTTATTTCTCGGAAATGAAGTGTTCCAAGCGTTTGTTTGAAGTTTTTTGACGAATCGCGGTGAAGTCGTTGACACTCCAGCTTCGATTTGGTACATTTTTATTAGATTTAGCACTCGACCTTACGGAGTGCTAACAGGGGTGATGCAACCATGTTGACTGATCGTCAATTATTTGTGCTCCGTGTGCTAATCGATGATTACATCCGAACGGCGGAACCTGTCGGTTCCCGATCGATATCTAAACGAGATGACGTGACGTTCAGCCCGGCGACGATTCGAAACGAATTGTCGGATCTTGAAGACATGGGATTTTTGGAAAAACCGCATAGTTCTTCGGGAAGAATCCCTTCTGAAAAAGGGTACCGGTTTTACGTCGACCATTTGTTGTCACCTGCTATGTTGAGCAAAGAGGAAATCCATAACATACGGTCCGTTTTCGCCAAAAAAATCGTTCAACTCGAAGATCTCGCTCAGGAAACGGCAGGCGTTTTGTCGGATTTCACGAAGTATACGTCGATCGTCCTCGGGCCGGAAATCTTCGAAGCCAAATTAAAACATATTCAAATCATTCCGTTGACTGATGCCACGGCGGTTGCGATTTTTGTCACGAACAGCGGCCATGTTGAAAATCGGACCATCTCGATTCCCTCGGGCGTTCACCGCAGCGATATCGAGAAGTTCGTCAATATTTTGAACATGAGGTTGGGCGGTCGAGCGCTCGTCCATTTGAAGCACAAGCTGTTTGTTGAGGTGGCGGAAGTTCTCAAAGAAAACATCGAGCCTTACGAAGGCATTATGGAAATGCTGAACCACACGTTTGCGCAAAACGGGTTGGAAAAGGTGTATTACGGTGGAAAAACGAATATTCTTGCTCAGCCCGAGTTTCATGACATTGAGAAAGTGCGTACATTGCTGAACGCGATCGAGCAGCAGGAAATCATTCACCAATTGCTGCGGTCGAAATCCGACGGCATTCATATAAAAATCGGTCATGAAAACGACATCCAGGAAATTTCCGACTGCAGCGTGATTACGGCGGATTATTCCCTTGGAGATCGTCATATGGGCACGATAGCGATTATCGGACCGACACGGATGGAATATCCGCGTGTCGTCAGCTTGCTTGATGTCGTTTCGAAACATTTTGCAGGCGTGTTGAAAAGCCGTTATGAAAACGAATGACCGAATTCAATAGGCTCATAAATCCGAGTGGAAGAATCATTCTTCCATTCTTTCATGTGTAACTTTGGAGGTGAAGTTGGTGGCAGAGAACGAGCAAAAAAAGCAGCAACAAGAGGAAGCGGCGGAAGCAACAGAAAACGCAACGGATCAAGCTGAACCTGAAGATCGGAAAGAAGCGGATCCGCCGCCTGCCGACGAATCGGAGTCCGGAGGTCGTCCGGATGCGGAGGTGTCAACGGAAGCGTTGATGAAACAAATTGAACAGTTGGAAAAGGAGAAAGAAGAACTTCGCAACAAATACTTGCGCACCCAGGCGGATTACGATAATTTCCGGCGCCGGACACGAGAAGAGAAGGCTGCGGACGCGAAGTACCGCTCGCAAAAGCTGGCGGAAAAACTGCTTCCGGTTATCGATAATTTCGACCGCGCGTTGAATGTGCAAGCCGAGACGGAAGATGCGAAATCGCTGAAGCAAGGCATGGAGATCGTTCACCGTCAATTGAATGATGTATTGGGGCAAGAAAACATTCAGGAAATCGAAGCGGAAGGAAAACCTTTCGACCCGCAGTATCATCAAGCGGTCATGCAAGTGGAAGATGAAAATCACGAACCAAATACTGTTGTTGAAGTGATGCAAAAAGGGTACGTCTTGAACGACCGTGTCCTTCGCCCGGCAATGGTGAAAGTGACGCAGTAATAACGAGATGTACGTATGAAAAATAGGAGGGTTTCTTGTGAGTAAAATTATCGGAATCGATCTTGGAACGACCAATTCTTGCGTAGCCGTAATGGAAGGCGGCGAACCAGCCGTTATCCCGAATCCGGAAGGAAACCGGACAACGCCGTCTGTGGTTGCCTTCAAAAACGGCGAGCGCCAAGTAGGTGAAGTGGCCAAGCGCCAGGCAATTACAAATCCGAATACGATTTTGTCGATCAAACGCCACATGGGCACCGATTATAAAGTGGAAGCCGAAGGGAAAAACTACACGCCGCAAGAAATTTCGGCGATCATTTTGCAAAAGCTGAAGTCTGATGCCGAAAGTTATCTTGGCGAAAAGGTAGAGAAAGCCGTTATTACGGTACCCGCTTATTTCAATGACTCTCAACGTCAAGCAACGAAGGATGCGGGGAAAATTGCCGGCCTCGAAGTAATGCGCATCATCAACGAACCGACGGCGGCTGCCTTGGCTTACGGCCTCGACAAAGAGGACGAAGATCAAACGATTCTCGTATACGATCTCGGCGGCGGTACATTTGACGTTTCCATTCTGGAACTCGGCGACGGCATCTTCGAAGTCAAAGCCACTGCCGGAGACAACAAACTCGGCGGAGACGACTTCGATGAGAAGATCATCGACTACCTCGTCAGCGAATTCAAGAAAGAAAACGGCATTGATTTGTCGAAAGATAAAATGGCGCTGCAACGGTTGAAAGATGCAGCAGAAAAAGCGAAAAAAGATCTTTCCGGCGTATCGCAAACGCAAATTTCCCTGCCGTTCATTACGGCCGACGAATCGGGGCCGAAACACCTCGAATTGACGTTGACGCGCGCCAAATTTGAAGAATTGACGGCCGACCTTGTCGAAAAAACGATGGCCCCGACCCGTCAAGCGCTGAAAGATTCGGGGCTGTCCACCGGCGATGTAGACAAAGTTATTCTTGTCGGCGGTTCTACCCGTATCCCTGCCGTTCAGGAAGCGATTAAGAAGGTAACCGGCAAAGATCCGCATAAAGGCATCAACCCTGATGAAGTCGTGGCGCTCGGCGCAGCCATTCAAGCGGGCGTACTTGCCGGTGATGTGAAAGACGTCGTATTGCTGGACGTCACTCCGCTTTCCCTCGGCATCGAAACGATGGGCGGAGTCTTTACGAAGTTGATCGAACGCAACACAACGATTCCGACGAGCGAATCGCAAATTTTCTCGACGGCCGCTGACAACCAAACTTCGGTGGATATTCACGTGCTTCAAGGCGAGCGTCAAATGGCCGCCGACAACAAAACGCTCGGCCGCTTCCAGTTGACGGACATCCCGCCGGCCCCTCGCGGCGTTCCGCAAATCGAAGTCACCTTCGATATCGATGCGAACGGGATCGTCAACGTTCGTGCCGTTGATAAAGGAACGAACAAAGAGCAGTCGATCACGATTAAATCATCCTCCGGCCTGTCCGACGAAGAAATCGAACGCATGGTGAACGAAGCGGAAGAACATGCCGAAGAAGATAAGAAGCGCCGCGAAGAAGTTGATCTGCGCAACGAAGCCGATCAAATGGTGTTCACGACCGAAAAGACGTTGAAAGACCTCGGCGACAAAGTCGGCGACGACGAAAAGAAACAAGCCGAAGAGAAAAAAGAAGCGTTGAAAAAGGCGCTCGAAGGCTCTGATCTCGAAGCGATCAAGAAGGAGAAGGAAGCGTTGCAGGAAGTTGTTCAGCAGCTTTCGGTGAAACTGTACGAGCAGGCGGCGCAAAATAGTGAAGGACAGCAAGGCGGAGCGGAAGGAAAAGCGGGAGACGACGTTGTTGATGCCGATTACGAAGAAGTGAAAGACGACGATCAAGAAGGCAAAAAGTAGTGTGCGAGAGAAAGTCAAAGTCAGGCATGCCTCGGCTTTGACTTTTTTTCTCATGGAAGATAAACAGCGCCGGCAGAAACGTTTCATGGCGGAACGGCCAAAGATTGCAGAGGTCGAGTCTTAGATGATAACATTAGGCGTATGTGAAGGGAAATCGGGAGTGGTAAATCATGAGCAAGCGAGATTACTATGAAGTGCTCGGTGTTGACAAAAACGCATCCCAGGATGAGATCAAGAAAGCCTACCGGAAATTGGCGAGAAAATACCATCCGGATGTGAATCCTGGCGAAGACGCCGCGGAAAAGTTCAAAGAAGCAAAGGAAGCCTATGAAACGCTAAGCAATGATCAAAAGCGAGCGCAATACGATCAATTTGGACACAGCGGACCAAATCAAGGGTTCGGCGGAGCTCAAGGGTTCAACGGCGGAGATTTCGGCGGGTTCGGCGATATTTTTGATATGTTTTTCGGCGGCGGCGGCCGCCGCAACGATCCGAACGCTCCGAGGCAAGGGGCCGATTTGCAATTTACGATGACTCTTGAATTCGAAGAAGCGGCGTTTGGGAAGGAAACGGACATTAAGATTCCGCGCGAGGAAGAATGCTCGACTTGTTTCGGTTCCGGCGCGAAACCGGGAACGAAACCGCAAACGTGTTCACATTGCAAAGGCAGCGGCCAGCTGAACATTGAACAAAATACACCGTTCGGACGGATTGTTAACCGGCGCGTCTGCAGCTATTGCAACGGAACCGGCAAAATCGTGAAGGATAAGTGCGCAACATGCCGTGGCAAGGGTACGGTACGGAAACAAAACAAAATTCATGTCAAAATTCCCGCCGGCGTTGACGACGGCCAGCAAATCCGGGTATCCGGAAAAGGAGAACCGGGTGTAAACGGAGGACCTCCGGGCGATTTGTTCGTCGTCTTTCGTGTGAATCCGCACGAATTTTACGAACGTGAAGGCGATGACGTCTATGTTGACATACCGGTCACGTTCCCGCAGGTGGCGCTCGGAGACGAAATCGAGGTGCCTACGCTGTACGGGCGTGTGAAGCTGAAGATTCCGGCAGGGACGCAGTCGGGAACGAGTTTCCGTCTTCGCGGAAAAGGAATTCGGAACGTGAAAGGGTATGGCCAAGGCGATCAACATGTGAAAATCCGCGTCGTTACGCCGAAAAGGATCAGCGACGAACAGCGGGAACTCTTGAAGCGATTGGCTGAAATCAGCGGAGATGAAGTGGCGGAAGGACAACACGACACGATTTTTTCAAAAATGAAGCGCGCGTTTAAAGGTGATTCATTTTAATTCGGATCAAAGGAGTGTTCGGACGTGAACTGGTCCGAAATTTGCATTCATTCCACACAGGAAGCGGTAGAACCGATCTCGAACATATTGCACGAAGCTGGGGCGAGCGGCGTCGTCATCGAAGATCCCGAGGATTTGGTGAAACAGTGGGATACGATCTATGGGATGGCGTATGAATTAAACCCGGACGATTATCCCGACGACGGTGTGCTCATCAAGGCTTATTTGCCGATGAACAGTTTCTTGGGAGAAACGGTTGAGGAAATTAAACAAGCGATCAATCATTTAATGTTGTTTGATATCGATCTCGGCCGCAACACGGTAACGATCAGCGAGGTGCATGAAGAAGAGTGGGCTACCGCGTGGAAGAAATATTACAAACCGGTAAAAATTACCGAGCGGATCACGATCATTCCGACTTGGGAAACGTATGAAGCCGCCGAAAACGAAATTCTCGTCGAACTTGATCCGGGCATGGCTTTTGGTACCGGGACGCATCCGACGACGAAGTTGTGCGTTCAAGCGATCGAAAAGGTGCTTCGTCCAGGGGATCGGATGATCGACGTCGGTACCGGATCAGGAGTTTTGAGCATCGCCGCCGCCAAACTCGGCGCGTCCGAAGTCGCGGCGTTTGATCTTGACGATGTCGCTGTAAAAAGCGCGCGCCTTAATGTAAAATTAAACAAGGTTCAATCCATCGTTTCAGTGAAACAAAACAATTTGCTCGACGGTGTTGTGCAGCAGGCGGACGTGATCACCGCCAATTTGCTCGCCGACATCATCTTACGTTTCCCAGCCGATGCTGCGAAGACGACAAAACCGGGAGGTTATTTCATTGCTTCCGGCATCATCAAGGCGAAAGGCGCGGAAGTGGAAGAAGCGTTGCGCCAGCACGGCTTTGCGATTGTGGAGCGTTTGCAAAGCGAAGACTGGATCGCCTTGATTGCAAGAAACGGCGGGTGACGGGATGCAGCGTTATTTTTTAGAGCATTCGCTGGGCAGCGAACAGCTGGAAATCACCGGAGATGATGCGAAACATATCAGCCGGGTAATGAGAATGCGGCCGGGGGATGCGATCATTTGTTGCGGCAACGACGGACGATGCGCGAAATGCTCGCTGCAAGAAGTGACGAATGACCGCGTCGTCGCCGTTGTGGAACAAATGGTCGATGACACGAGCGAAATGCCGGTTCGCGTGACGATCGCACAAGGACTCCCGAAAGCGGACAAGCTTGATCTCGTCGTCCAAAAAGCGACGGAACTTGGCGTACATCGCGTCATGCCTTTCCTTGCAGAACGATCCGTCGTGAAGTGGGACGACAAGAAGAAAGCAAAAAGATCGGAGCGGTTGCGGAAAATCGCGAAAGAAGCGGCTGAACAATCGCACCGGTGCCGCATCCCGGAAATTTTATATCCGCGCACTTTTGACGAATTGCTTACCGAGAGCGAGTCATACGATGTGAAACTCGTCGCATTCGAAGAAGAGGCGAAAGCCGGGGAACAGTCGAATTTCGCAGGCTTGGTCCAGTCAATCTCCCTCGGGCAGTCGCTGTTGGCGGTCGTTGGACCTGAAGGCGGCTTATCGACAGAGGAAGTCCGCTTGCTGCAGCAAAAAGGGTTTGTCTCCTGCGGCCTCGGCCCGCGAATTTTACGCACCGAAACCGTCGCGTTATATATGCTTTCGGCGATTTCTTACCATTTTGAGTTAATGAGGTGAACATCATGCCTACAGTGGCTTTTCACACTTTAGGTTGCAAGGTCAATCATTACGAGACTGAGGCGATTTGGAACGTGTTCAAGAAACACGGTTACGAACGAAAAGATTTTCATGAACGCTCCGAGGTGTACGTCATTAATACGTGCACCGTTACAAATACTGGCGATAAAAAAAGCCGTCAGACGATTCGCCGGGCGATCCGCAAAAATCCAGATGCGGTCATCTGTGTGACGGGTTGCTACGCGCAAACATCTTCAAAAGAAGTGATGGACATTCCGGGTGTCGACGTTGTTGTAGGCACTCAGGACCGCGAAAAAATGATCGCGTACATTGAACAGTTCAAAAAGGAACGTGAGCCGATCAACGGGGTCGGCAACATCATGAAAACGCGGGTTTACGAAGAACTGGAAGTTCCGACGTTCACCGACCGGACGCGTGCGTCGCTGAAAATTCAAGAAGGCTGCAACAATTTTTGCACGTTCTGCATCATTCCGTGGGCCCGAGGTTTGCT
Source organism: Bacillales bacterium (assembly GCA_035700025.1). Classification (NCBI taxonomy): domain Bacteria; kingdom Bacillati; phylum Bacillota; class Bacilli; order Caryophanales; species Caryophanales bacterium. Next base: position 175,050 of record DASSOY010000048.1, read on the forward strand.
GCGTTCCCGGGAACCGCAAGCGGTAATGAAACAAGCGCAGCAGCTCGTGAATGCCGGCTATAAAGAAATTGTGCTTACGGGGATTCATACGGCCGGATACGGCGAGGACATGAAAGATTATAACTTTGCCCAGCTTTTGCGTGATCTTGAAGCGAAAGTCGAGGGTTTGAAACGCATTCGCATTTCTTCCATTGAAGCGAGCCAAGTGACCGACGAAGTCATCGATGTTTTAAACCATTCGGAGAAAATCGTGCGCCATTTGCATATTCCGCTGCAATCCGGTTCGAATACCGTTTTAAAACGGATGCGCCGCAAGTATACGGCTGAATTTTTTGCTGAAAAATTGGCTTTGCTGCGTCAAGCCTTACCGGACTTTGCCTTGACGTCTGACGTAATCGTCGGTTTCCCCGGGGAAACGGAAGAAGAGTTTCAGGAAACGGTTGATTTCATTACGGATAACCGATTTGCGGAATTGCACGTATTCCCGTATTCGATTCGTACAGGGACGCCTGCCGCTCGAATGAAAGACCAAGTTCCGGAAGACGTGAAGCACGAACGGGTGCGGAGATTGATCGATTTGTCGAATCAGTTGGCGAAGGAATACGCTTCGCGGTATGAAGGCGAAGTGCTTGAAGTCATTCCGGAAGAACCGTTCAAAAAAAATGCGTCCGACGGATTGTACGTCGGTTACAGCGACAATTATTTGCGCGTCAAGTTTCCGGCCTCCGCAGAGATGGTCGGCAGCATCGTGAAAGTGAAGATCACGAAAGCCGGCTATCCGTATAATGAAGGAGAGTTTGTGCGCGTCATGGATGACGACGTTCGTCCTTCGATCGCGCAATAACCGAAGAGAAGAAAGGAAAGCAGCATTCATGACACAACGATTAGCTCCATTGATTGATCATACGGCATTAAAACCGGAGACGACGAAACAACAAATTGAAACGTTATGCAAGGAAGCTGCCGCATACGGTTTTGCCTCTGTATGCGTAAATCCGACATGGGTGAAGGCCGCTTCGGCATTGCTGAAAGATTCAGAAGTAAAAGTTTGTACCGTCATCGGTTTTCCGCTCGGGGCTTCGACGACGCATACGAAGGTGTTTGAGACCCGAGAAGCGATCCGTGACGGAGCGACCGAAGTGGACATGGTCATCAACATCGGCGCTCTGAAAAGCGGGGACGACACACTCGTTGAACAGGACATTCGCGGCGTTGTCGAAGCTGCCGGCGACGCGGCGATCACGAAAGTGATCATTGAGACGGCGCTGTTGTCGAGAGAAGAAAAGGTGCGCGCGTGCCGGCTGGCAGTGCGCGCTGGCGCTGAATTCGTCAAAACGTCGACGGGCTTTGCCGGAGGCGGAGCGACTGTTGAGGACGTCGCATTGATGAGGGAGACGGTCGGTGCCGATGTGGGCGTAAAGGCGTCGGGCGGGGTACGCGACCGCCGGACGGCAGAGGCGATGGTCCGTGCCGGGGCAACGCGGATCGGTGCCAGCGCCGGCGTGGCGATTGTCAGCGGCGAGTGTTGAAAGATTCGAGCCGTGACGCGAGCGGCCCGGCAAACGGGAGTATCGCGAGGGAACAAACGCTGTTGAACAGCACGCTGGCGTGTGCGAGCTGGGTTCCCGGTACGCTCGTGAACCATGCGGCCCATGTGCCTAACAATGGGACGAAAGGGAGAAAAACAACGACACCGGCTGCATTGATCGCGATATGGGTGTAAGCGGCGAGTTTGGCCGCTTTGTTAGCCCTGATGGCGGCGATCCATGCGGTGACACAAGTGCCGATGTTAGCGCCGAGCATAAATGCGATTCCGGCATTAAGGGTCAATTGGCCTTCGTTGATGAACGTCATCGCAATGCCGGTAGCAGCGGTGCTGGATTGAATGATCGCGGTAAAGAACGCGCCGACGGCTGCGCTTGTGATCACGTCGTGATTCGTCATGATCAACAGGCGATGGATCGTTTTCAATTGTGCCAGCGGGCCGGCCAATTCTCCGAGACTGCTCATCGCCGTAAAGACGGCACCAAGGCCGAAAAGGACGCAGCCAGTGGAGAAAAGTCGTTGCCGGCGCGAGAAAAGAAGTGCGGCGCCGCAAATGAGTAACGGTATGACGGCATCGGTGACGTGAAATGTAAACAACTCTAAGGTGAACGTCGTGCCGATGTTCGTGCCGAGAACGATACCGATCGTTTGCTTGTAGCGGATCATTCCCGCGGCAAGCAAACCGACGGTAAGAACCATGACGGCCGAACTGCTCTGAACGACTGCCGTGGCTGCCACCCCGACGAGAAAACTCTTCCAGGGCGTGTTGGTCATTTTTAACAGTGCCGTTCGCATATGTTTTTCAGAAATGGATTGCAACCCGATTCTCATCACGGTCATGCCGAACAAAAAGACACTTATGAGAACGGCGAATAAACTGAGCCATTGATTCACCTGCATCACCTATTGTCATTCTATGGACGAGGATGCACAAGCATGATTGCTTTGTTTGCGTCGAAAGGAATGCATGACTTGGAAACACATATTCGCAGATTATCCGTTAATGATTACGAAGCGTTGCAGCAGTTGCAATCAGGCATTGCCGATGATTATGTTTTAAGAATTTTCCGGGAATCCGTTCGGCGAGAAGCGACTTACGGCGTTTTTTCTGCAGGACGATTGCTCGCGATGGCTGCCTATTCGTTGTATGCTGGTCGTTATGCCGTCCTCGGCCGGGTTCGAACGGACGCGCGCTATCGCGGCCATGGATTGGCGACGAAACTGCTTTCATTGATCTGCGGCGAAATCGAACGGCAAGAAACAGCGGATTGGATCGGGCTTTCTACGGAATGGTCAAACGGCGCGATGCGTCATGTTGCCGAAAAACTTAAGCTGGATTGTTTGTCGGTGTATGAATCTTGTGTGCTTGCCTTTGAGCGGCTGTCGGAATGGCGCACGCAGCTTCCGTTTCCGGAAGATTCCTGGGAGCCGGTGGAAGACGTCTCCGAAAAACGCGAACGGCTGATTTCGGCCGTGCAGACGATGGATCGTCCTCTAACGGTGTTTCCGTATGCGTGTTATTACCCTCTTCCTTTCGAAGCGGACTTGTTCAGCGCCGATTATGTCGCAAACGGACGGATGTATGAATCCGGCGGCCAGTTTTTCCTTCTCATGAATGACACAAAAGGGAAAGATTATTTGCATTTGAAAATTTTTGATACGTCCGTGATCGACGATCCGGGTTTGTGGCACACGGCAGCCAGGGAAGCGGAGAAGGCCGGCCGTGACCTTTGGGTCGACTTGCCGCCCGACGCGGTTGCTTCGCGCGATTGGCTGCGTTCTTTTCATTGCACGAGATGGACGTGTTACGGGCGAAAGACTTTGCCTTCGGTTGACCGGAGTCACCGCGTATATTATAATGGCAAGTGATCGTCTCCATTTACCTTACAGAATCAGTAAATTCGCCCCGCGAATCGGGACGAACTTGCTTCAAGTTTGCGGAGGGAGGGAAATTCATGGCTGATACAAGAGTTCGCAAAAATGAATCCATTGATGATGCTTTGCGCCGCTTCAAGCGTTCTGTTTCGAAAGACGGTACGTTGAAGGAGTTGAAGAAGCGCAGACATTATGAAAAACCAAGCGTGCGCCGAAAAAAGAAATCCGAGGCTGCCCGGAAGAAAAATCGCAAGTTTTAGAAAGGAAGTACTCCGATGAGCTTGAAAGATCGACTCACTGAAGATTTGAAACAAGCGATGAAGGCGAAAGAAAAGAAGAAATTGTCCACGCTTCGGATGATTCGGTCCTCGTTGCAAAACGAGCAAATCAAACTCGGTAGAGCGCTTTCAGAAGATGAGGAAATTACGGTGTTGAGCCGCGAATTGAAACAGCGCAAAGACTCCCTCCAAGAGTACGAAAAAGCCGGACGCGAGGATCTCGCGGAAGGCGAGCGTGCTGATATCGCGGTAATCCAAGCCTACTTGCCCGAACCTTTGTCTGAAGAAGATCTTGAACGGATCGTAGACGAAGCGATTGCCGAAACCGGCGCGGAAGAAAAAGGCGACATGGGCAAGGTGATGTCCGTCGTCATGCCTCGCGTCAAAGGGAAAGCGGACGGTTCGCATGTGAATCGCTTGGTCCAGCAAAAGTTATCGAAATAAAGCACGTCTCGTTTCGGGACGTTCAAAGTGCGGAGAAACCATTGACTTTCTCCGCACTTTTCTTGTTCGAAAAAGCTTCGCATGCACCTTCAAAAATGCCGAAGCGCTTTCGACAGCATGAACATCCTTGCTCGGGATGTTTTTTTAGTCCATTGAAACTTTTTTCCTTTCTGCTCGTATGTTATTACAAGATTCACAATTCATTCAATTAGGGGGTAAACCGATGGGTCTGGACATGGGAACCATCTATTTATTGATTGTCGTCGCCATCGTCATAATCATTTTAAGCATTTTGTTTTCGTTCGTGCCGGTGATGCTTTGGATTTCCGCTTTAGCTGCCGGTGTGCACATTTCGATTTTTACATTGATCGGTATGCGTTTGCGAAGGGTCGTCCCGAAGAAAGTCATTAATCCATTGATCAAAGCGGTGAAAGCCGGCCTTGATTTAAAAATCAACCAGTTGGAAAGTCATTACTTGGCCGGCGGTGATGTCGACCATGTCGTTAATGCGTTAATTGCCGCACATCGGGCGAATATCGAGATTAATTTTGCCCGGGCTGCAGCGATTGATTTAGCCGGCCGCAACGTGTTGCAGGCTGTCCAGATGAGCGTGAATCCGAAGGTAATCGAAACTCCATTTATTTCCGGCGTGGCTGGAAATGGAATTGAAGTGAAAGCGAAGGCGAGAATCACCGTAAGGGCGAACATCGACCGCCTTGTCGGCGGTGCAGGCGAAGAAACGGTCATTGCTCGAGTCGGTGAAGGGATCGTATCGACGATCGGCAGTTCTGACACGCACAGCAAAGTGTTGGAAAGTCCGGAATTGATCTCACAGACGGTGCTGAAAAAAGGACTCGATGCCGGAACGGCGTTCGAGATTCTATCGATTGATATCGGTGATGTCGATATTGGAAAAAACATCGGCGCCGGATTGCAGACGGAACAGGCGGAAGCCGACAAAAATATCGCACAAGCGCAGGCAGAGAAACGTCGAGCGATGGCCGTTGCCCAAGAGCAGGAAATGCGAGCGAAAGTGCAGGAAATGCACGCGAAAGTCGTGGAAGCCGAAGCACAAGTGCCGCTTGCGATGGCGGAGGCGTTGAGAAAAGGCAACATGGGTGTAATGGATTATATGAATTACAATAACATTAAAGCGGATACGGATATGCGCTCCGCGATAGGGAAACCGTCCGACGAAGGTGATACGAAGTAAGAAGAAGGAGGGGATCGCATGCCCGAATTCACATGGATCATCGTGCTGGTTATTATCGGTCTTGTCGCCTCTTATGCAAAGAATTTGATTTCGGCCGAGACCAAGAGGGAATTTTCGCCGACGCCGGTTTCGCCGGAAGGCGCGCGCGAGCGTTTGGGGGAAGAGAAACCGCAGCTTGACCAAACGGAGATTCTCGTCAGCAATGATTTCTCGGAGCCGGGGAAGGAAGCTGGAGATCGCAGGATCGAAAGCGAGGAGCATTCGACTATACGTTCGCAAGAGAAAATCCGGCCGCATGAAACGACGGATTACCGTCATTTATCGAAGCGGCAACTTCGTGACGGGTTCATTATAGGGGAATTGTTGAACGAAAAACCGAGAGCTAAGGAACCGCACCCAGCGATTATCCGTTATACGAACGAACAACGGCGAGGTTGACGGACATAAACTTGCCAACTTGTGAACTGCATGCCGATTGTTGGAGATGAACCGACAATTGCAGGCAGTTTTTTTTTATGTAAATTATTGCTTTCCCCGTGTTCCTCGTTCTGCCAACTTTTCTTTTTACCAAGTGATAGCCGAGCCATGTCGTTCATAAAGATGAAAAAGAGGGGGGTTCGAATCGATCATGGGTAAATGGAGGAATAAACTGAACCAATGGCTTGTCAACAATGTTGAACTTCCCGCAGACGTTGTCATGGATTTGCCGAGGATTACGATGATCGGACAACTCCACATTTACATAGAAAACCATAAAGGTGTACTCGCTTTTTCCCATAAAGAACTGCGGTTAATGCTCAACCAAGGACAACTGCTGATTAAAGGGAAAGGATTCGTGTTAAAAGCGATATTACCCGAGGAAATTTTGCTGGAAGGAACGATTGACGAAGTGAAGTTTTTGAATGTTTGAGGGGGGAAGCATACGTTGGACAAACATTGGATGGACAAGGCTTTCGGTCAAGTGCGCATCATCGTTCGCGGCCGGCGGACAGAGCAGTTTATGAATCGCTGTCTTGAACACAACATTACCCTTTCCAATATTGTGAGTCGAGATGCGTCCACGATCGAATGCACGCTGCCTGCTGGCCAAATCAAGGAGATTCGCCCGCTGCTCAAACATAGCGATTGCCGGTTTCATATTGTGGAACGGCGCGGGATTCCATTTTTTATAAGAAGATTGTCTTTCAAAAAGGGCTTTGTCGTCGGCATGATTGTTTTTGCTGCTGTTTTGTTCGTGTTGTCAAACATGTTATGGCGCGTGGAGATTCAAGGAGCTGATCCGCAAACGGAACAAGAGATTTCCGAAGTGCTGCAAAAGCTCGGTGTACAACCGGGAAAATTTATATTTTCACTGCCGCCGGAGGAAGACATTCAGCAAGAAATTGCTGCGAGCGTTGAAAAAGTGTCATGGGTCAGCTTGAAAATAAAAGGAACGACGTATCAATTCGACGTTGTTGAGAAGGAACTCCCGAAGAAAGAAAAAGCGTTGACACCGAGAAATCTTGTTGCTGAAAAAGAAGCGATTATTCACGACATTTACGCAGAAAAGGGGAAGCCTGTCGTCGAACCCGAAGATTATGTTCAAAAAGGGGACGTGCTCATTTCCGGCGTCATCGGCGGAGAGGAAAGGAATAAACGGGTGGCGGCGAAGGGGAAAGTATGGGGGGAAACATGGTACGAATCTAAGGTGACCCTCCCGCTAACGACCGAGTTGAAAACACACACGGGCAACAGCTATGTGAAGCGGTCGTTGGAATTATTTGGATTTCGTCTCCCGTATTGGGGGTTTGCCGGTCCGGATTTCAGGCATTACGACACACGTACAAAAACGACGCCATTGAAATTTTTGCAATGGGAACTTCCCATACGATTCGTGAAGGAAACGTTATATGAAACAAAACGAACGAAACGTACGTATTCTAAGAAACAAGCCGTCGCTAAAGCGAGGAGCGTCGGGAAACACGACGTGCTGCAAAAGATCGGTCCCGGCGGTAAGATTCTCTCGGAAAAGGTTTTGCGCGAAACGGTCGAGAATGGTAAAGTAAAGGTATTCCTGTACTATACAGTCATTGAAAACATTGCAACAGAACAACCTTTGATCGACAATAAGGAGACTGAGTAGATTGCCCGATGATTTGAAATGGATCGATCTCCATATCGAAAATCAAAATGAGGCTCAACAGTTGTTTGGCCCGAACGATACGCATTTGAAAGCGATCGAGAAACTGCTGAACGTCTCGATCACCACGCGCGGCGAGGGGATTTCTGTAACAGGCGAAGCCCGCAAGCGCGAACGAGTGGAAAATGTGTTGAAAACATTGTTGACGTTAATCAGAAGAGGGACGAAGATTTCCGAACGCGATGTTATTTATGCAGTGAATTTAAGCGAACAGGAACTGCTCGACGAACTGCTCGAGCTGTACCATGAGGAAATCACTGTGAACGCGAAAGGAAAGCCGATCCGGGTCAAGACGCTCGGCCAACGGCACTATGTCTCAGCGATGAAGAAGAACGATCTTATTTTCGGAATCGGTCCGGCCGGAACCGGGAAAACGTATTTAGCGGTCGTCATGGCCGTTGCCGCCTTAAAACGGAATCAACAAAAAAAAATCATCCTGACACGGCCTGCGGTCGAAGCCGGAGAACGTCTCGGATTTTTGCCGGGTGATTTAAAAGAAAAGGTCGACCCTTATTTGCGTCCGCTGTATGATGCTCTGCATGACGTGCTCGGCGCCGAGCAAACGGCAAGGCTCGTGGAACGCGGTTCGATCGAGATCGCTCCGCTTGCGTATATGAGGGGAAGGACCCTCGACGATTGTTATGTTATTTTAGACGAAGCTCAAAATACGACCCCGGAACAAATGAAGATGTTTCTTACCCGGCTCGGATTCGGCTCGAAGATGGTCATTACCGGCGATGTCACTCAGGTCGACTTGCCTAAAGGCCACAAGTCCGGATTGAAAATGGCCGAACAAATTTTGGCACCGGTGAAAGACGTGTCTTTCGTTTATTTGCAACAATCGGACGTCGTTCGTCATCCTCTCGTACAACAAATCATTGAAGCGTACGCGACGGCTGGTCATTAGTACGCAGTAAGGCGCTGTCGCGAGGAGGCTACAAAAGTGAAAGAACGTATTTTCGGTTGGCGTGAAATGAAAGATCATCGTTCCGTGAGAACGATCATTTACATTGTTCTCGGCTTTGTCATGTATTTGGCAATGGTCGACAATGTCATGCCGGAAAAGCTGGACATCCGGCCGTTTTCGATCGCGCCCGAAGATATTCTTTCCCCTGTGACGACCGTCGACGGTGAAGCAACGAAAGAAAAACAAAACGAAGCGGCCGCAGCTGTCGCTCCGAAATATACGTTCAAACAAACAACAGCGCTCGTGCAAATCGAAAAAGCGAACGCCATATACGATACCGCAATCAAAATCGCCCAACAAAAAAAGGCGATCACGTCTTCCACGGATGCGAACGGTGGACAGGCCGATACCACGAACGAAACGGAAAAGGTGTCAACAGAAGAAAAAATCAGTCTGCTGAAAAGCAACCTTTCGCAAAACATTGTCGAAGAATTGCCGAAGACGACGTTGAAATCGCTTGTAACGACACAACCGTCTGACTTGACGATCGCCAAAGAGATCACCGGAACGACCCTTAACGCCGTCATGGCGAAACAAATTAAATGGGGTGAACTTGCCAAAGCGAAACGGTCGGTCAACGAAGTGTTTCCTGAGTCTTCCCTTCCCCCGTCGCTGAAAAAAGCGGCCGAGGCGATCACGAAACAACTGATCGTTCCGAACTACGTCTTGAATGCGAAGAAAACGAAACAGGCACGACAGGAAGCGATCGAATCCGTCGATCCTGTCCTGATCCAGGAAGGACAAATCCTGGCTAAAAAAGGGCAGGTCATCAACCATCAAATGTACCACCAAATCGAGGTTGCCGGATTGTTGGACGACAGCTTTAATCCATATCCTTATCTAGGCCTCGGAATTCTTGTATTCTTGCTGATGGCGTTCGTCAGCTATGAAACGAGCGGTCTCGAATCGAAAGTCAGGAGCGGCAACACCTACGTTTTGATGTACGGGTTGGTCATGTTCGTCACTTTCTTGTTGATGAAAATCACGAGCCTGTTGTCGGAATTCCATGTTCATGGTTTGATTTTTCTCGTTCCCGCCGCGGTCGGAACGATGCTCATCCGGCTGCTGATCAGCGAACGGCTGGCGATCACCACCAGTTTCGTGCTTGCGGTATGTGCGTCCATTTTATTCAATGAATCGACGCTTGCCATCATGAATTTCACATTCGGGATTTACGTGCTTTTCAGCTGCTTGGCGGGAGCGGTGTTAATCGGAAAAAGAAATGCTCGTCCGCGCATCTTGAAAACCGGATTGATGGTGTCGCTCGTCAATATTCTCGTTGTGTTGATATTCCTCTTCCTGAAAACGAGTCAGCTTGCCGTATTCGATGTCGTTTTGAGTCTCGGATTCGCTTTTTTGGCGGGATTTTTGTCATCGGTTTTGACACTCGGCTTCATGCCGTTCTTTGAAGTTGCCTTTGGTATTTTGTCGACGATGCGGTTGATCGAATTGTCCAACCCAAACCACCCGCTGCTCCGCAAAATTTTAACAGAGGCCCCCGGGACGTATCATCATAGCGTCATGGTGGCGAATTTGGCGGAGGCGGCATGCGAAGCGATTGGTGCCAACGGACTGTTGGCCAGAGTGGCGGCATACTATCATGACATCGGGAAAACGAAACGACCGCGATTTTTTATCGAGAATCAAATGGGAATGGAAAACCCGCACGATAAGATTTCGCCGCAGCTGAGCCGAACGGTCATCTTGTCTCATCCTTACGACGGCGCGATCATGCTGAGGGAACACCGGTTGCCGAAAGAAATCGTCGATATCGCTGAGCAGCATCACGGAACGACGCTTTTATCGTTCTTTTACAATAAGGCGCTGCAATCAGGAGCAGCCGACGTCAGCGAATCGGAGTTTCGTTATCCGGGTCCGAAGGTGCAAACGAAAGAAGCCGCCGTCATCGAAATTGCCGACAGCGTCGAAGCGGCAACACGATCGTTGAGCAAACCGAAACCGGAAAAAATTGAATCGCTCGTTCGCAAAATTATTACGGCACGCCTTGAAGACGGGCAATTTGACGAATGTCAATTGACGTTGAAGGAACTCGATACGGTAGCACAGTCGATATGCGAAACGTTGAAAGGCATTTTCCATTCGCGGATCGAATATCCAGAGGTGGATTGGAAGAAAAAAGTGGGGCATGCTTAATATGATTATTGATATTCAAGATGAAACGGGCACATTGCACGACGAGCATTTTGAAGTCGTACGCGGTTTGCTTGAAGCCGCTGCGGCTGCGGAAAACATTGATTCAGACACCGAAGTTTCAGTCATCTTCTTGAACGATGAAAGCCTTCACGAATTAAATCGAACGTATCGCGGCGTCGATCGTCCGACAGACGTATTGTCTTTTGCATTAGAAGAGGAAGGCGAGGACGAGCCGGCGATCGTTGGTGATCGTTTTCCGCAAGCTTTAGGAGACATTGCCATCTCCGTTGAGACGGCGGAACGGCAGGCGAACGACTATGGACATTCGTTCATGCGCGAGATTGGATTTTTAGCGGTGCACGGCTTCCTGCATCTATGCGGGTACGATCACGGCACGGTTGAACAAGAAAAACGGATGTTCGAAAAGCAAAAGGGATTATTGACGGCCTATGGACTTGAAAAGTAACCGAAACCGCCGTTCAAGACTGTTTATTTGTTTCAAGTGGGCGTTTGAAGGATTGATGTACGCGTTGCAGACGGAACGAAACGTCCGCATTCATTTTACGGCAGCTATTGTTGTGCTTGGTGCCGCTTTTGCGTTCAACTTTAGTTATTACGAACGGTTGCTCTTGTTTGGGGTCATCGGCTTCGTCATCGGAATGGAGTTGGTCAACACGGCAATCGAACGGTTGGTCGACCTGGTTTCCCCCGGCGAGCATCCGCTTGCGAAAAGGGCGAAAGATGTCGGCGCAGCCGCCGTATTGACGGCGGTATGCGTCGCGGTAGCCGTAGCCATGACGATATTTTTCCATCACTTCATGTAACAGGAGGATCACGTTTTGACAATGAAACCACTCATCGAAGAAGCGAAGACAGCAAGGAAGCACGCTTACGTCCCTTATTCGGAATTTGCGGTCGGTGCGGCGCTTCAGACAGCCGACGGAAAGGTTTATCACGGCTGCAACATCGAAAATGCTGCATACAGCGCGTGTTGCTGTGCGGAAAGGACGGCGCTTTTCAAAGCGGTTTCCGAAGGGGTAACGACGTTTGCCGCGATGGCTGTCGTCGCCGACAGTCCGCGTCCCGTTCCCCCGTGCGGCGTTTGCCGTCAAGTGCTTTCCGAATTTTGCGATCCGCAAATGATCATTACAATGGCAAATCTCAAAGGGGACGTCGAACGGTTGACGATTGCCGAATTGTTGCCGGGCGCGTTCAGCGCGGAGGATCTCCATGAGTGAGCAGGCGTTTAAATCGGGGTTTGTCGCGTTGATCGGAAGACCGAACGTGGGCAAATCCACGTTGATGAACCGCATGGTCGGGGAGAAGATCGCGATCATGAGCGACAAGCCGCAGACGACACGTAACCGGGTTCAAGGTATTGTGACGACGGAAACTTCGCAAATCATCTTTGTCGACACGCCAGGCATTCATAAACCGAAACATAAACTCGGCGAATACATGACGAAAACCGCGCACCAGACGTTAAACCAAGTGGATCTGATTTTGTTTTTGGTCGATGTGAGCGAGGGGTATGGGAAAGGCGATCAATATATTATCGATCGTTTAAATGAGATCGACACGCCGGTGTTTCTTATTTTAAATAAAATTGACGCCGTTCACCCCGACGAGTTGCTGCCGATCATCGAGAGCTATCGCCGCAAGTCTAATTTTCGCGAAATCATCCCGATTTCGGCACTGAACGGCAATAATTTGAATACGTTGACAAGTGAGATCGAGAAAGTACTCGAGCCGGGACCGAAATATTATCCGGAAGACCAAGTGACGGATCATCCTGAACGTTTTATTGCTGCCGAATTGATCCGGGAAAAAGTGCTGCACTTGACACGTGAGGAAGTTCCGCATTCGATCGCGGTCGTCATTGAACAAATCGAACGAAAGGAAAAAAAGAACCTCGTCATCATTCATGCAGCGATTTTGGTCGAACGTTCGTCGCAAAAAGGGATTATCATCGGCAAACAAGGGGTAATGCTGAAAGAAATCGGGAAACGGGCAAGGGAAGATATTGCTAAGCTGTTCGGTTCGAAAGTGTTTTTGGAACTTTGGGTGAAGGTTCAAAAAGACTGGCGCAACAAAGATTATTTGCTGGAGGATTTCGGTTACCGGGACAATTGACAAAAATTCCATCACATGATTTCACCATGGCCGACCAACCTAAGGAAGAGAACGCACAACAAGAAGGGTGGAATTGTTCATGTTGGATTTAACGTGGAAGGTGTTTTGCATGACGGGAGACGTCAATACGTACTTGTTATTAAAACAGCTTGAACAAGCCCCGAACGATCAAGAGGCCCATGGATCCGTTTACGCGGACTCGGCCATAGACGAAGTATCTGCCAGCTCCGTTCAGGCGATCGAATAGTATTATGTACCTTGCATTATAGTTCATATTCGCAAAAGGTGTGACGAAACCGTTAGTCACACCGTTTTCTTTCGATCGGTGGTGGAAAGATTGTTGACGAAAGACGAAGGCATAGTTATCCGTACGGTCGACTACGGGGAAACGAACAAAATCGTTACGCTTTTCACAAGAGCGGGCGGAAAAGTAGCCGTCTTTGGCCGCGGTGCAAAAAAGACGAGAAGCACCTTGGCGTCGGTTACCCAGTTGTTTACGTACGGTTCGTATTTATTTTTTCTCGGAAGCGGGCTCGGAACGATGCGGCAAGGGGAGATGATTGATTCATTCCGCCGGTTGCGGGAAGATCTTTATCGAACCGCCTATGCTTCCTATATCGTTGAATTGCTCGATAAGGTAACGGAAGACCAATCACCCGATCCGTTTTTATTCGAATTGCTTTACCAATGTCTCCATTACATCGACGAAGAACGGGATCCTGAAGTTATCATGTTTATTTTTCAAACGAAAATGCTGCACGTTGCAGGCATCCGTCCGGAACTCAATGGCTGTTCACGCTGCGGGCATCGAGACGGACCCTTTTTGTTTTCCATTGTTGAGGGCGGATTGCTTTGTGAACGATGTCAACGCGTGGATCCGCGCGCATGGCCGGTTGCGGATGTCGTCGTTAAGTTGCTTCGGCTCTTTTCCTCCTTTGCTATGAATCGGCTTGGCCAAATTTCACTGAAACCGGAAACGAAGAAAGCGTTGAAAACAATTTTGGACAATTATTATGAAGAATATTCGGGACTTCGCATGAAATCGAAAAGGTTCCTTGACCAGCTTGAGCGAATGGATCCGGGTACGAGTTGACACGAATCGGAAAATTGAGTATGATAACGACACAACAAATGCATAACGATCATGCCGTGAAGGAAAACAGTATTTGCAGTTAAGGTATCAAAGCGAATCCCGGTCGGTGAAAGCGGGGTATACAAACTGTGAAGAAGGCATTCCGAAGCATGTTGCGATTGAAAGTGATCTCTTCTTCTCAAAATGAAGAGGTAATTAGGGTGGAACCGCGGGTACAACTCTCGTCCCTACGCTGCAAGAGCCGGCGTGGACGGGGTTTTTTTTATGGATGGAGGGAAAAACACGATGAATGTACAAGAAATGATGCTTACGCTGCAAAATTTCTGGGCGGAACAAGGTTGTTTAATCATGCAGGCGTATGATGTCGAGAAAGGGGCGGGCACGATGAATCCGATGACTTTTTTGCGCAGCATCGGACCGGAACCGTGGAAAGTCGCTTATGTCGAACCGTCCCGGCGCCCTGCCGATGCGCGTTACGGGGAAAACCCGAATCGCGTTTACCAACATCATCAATTTCAAGTAATCATGAAACCGTCGCCGGACAATATTCAAGAATTGTACTTGCAAAGTTTGGATCAATTAGGAATCGATCCGTTGGAACATGACATCCGATTCGTTGAAGACAACTGGGAGGATCCGACGCTCGGCGCTTCCGGACTCGGTTGGGAAGTTTGGCTAGACGGCATGGAAATTACGCAGTTTACGTATTTTCAACAAGTGGGCGGCTTGGAAGCGAAGCCGGTTTCCGCGGAATTGACGTACGGATTGGAGCGGCTTGCTACGTACATCCAGGACACGAGTTCCGTGCACGAACTGGAATGGAGCAAAGATTTTTCGTGGAAGGACATTTACTTGCAGCCTGAATACGAACACTCGAAATATACGTTCGAAGTGTCCGACGTTGAAGGGTTGTTCAAGCGTTTTTCTATGTATGAAGAAGAGGCCCGCCGTGCTCTTGAAGAAAATCTCGTCTTTCCCGCTTATGATTATGTGCTGAAATGCTCGCATACCTTTAATTTGCTCGAAGCCCGCGGCGCGATTTCCGTTACTGAACGTACAGGTTATATTGCCCGGGCGCGGAAATTGGCGAGACGATGTGCGCAAACGTATTACGAAGAACGGAAGCGGCTCGGATTTCCAATGTTGCAAGAACAATCGCACAGTGACGGTTAAGTGACGGATGACACGGATGAAAGGAAGGGATCCAGTTGAGTGAACGACAACCTTTTTTGCTTGAAATCGGGCTGGAAGAGATGCCGGCACCGTTTGTGCCTGATGCGATCGACCAATTGAAAAATAAATGCGCCGCATGGTTTGAGGAAAACGAATTAGCGTATGGAGAAATTCGAACGTTCTCAACCCCCCGGCGTCTGACGATTCTCGTCACAGAGGTTCCGTTAAAACAACCCGACAGAGAAATAGAAGCGAGAGGTCCGGCCAAACAAATTGCGATGGACGAGGACGGGGAATGGTCGAAGCCGGCGATCGGCTTCGCTCGCGGGCAAGGGGTCGACGTGAACGATTTGTACGTACAAGAGGTAAAAGGCAAAGCGTACGTATTTGCGAAAAAATATATTAAAGGAGAAAGAACGGAAGCGCTGCTGCCGGGAATGAAAACGGTCATTCAAACGCTGTCCTTCCCGCGAAGCATGCGATGGGGCACGCACGACTTTCGCTTTATCCGGCCGATCCGCTGGATGGTGGCGTTGTTCGGGGAGCAGGTCGTCCCCATTTCGATGACTGGGGTGGAATCGGGGCGCCGTACCCGGGGACACCGTTTTCTCGGCGAAGAAATCGAATTGCATCAACCTGCCGACTATGAGCATGCGTTGCTCGGCCAATATGTCATTGCTGACGCTGACCAACGAAAGCAAGCGATTCGCGAGCAATTGGAAACATTGATGCTTGAGGAAAGTTGGCATATACCGATCGATGAGTCATTGTTAGACGAAATTACCAATCTCGTCGAATATCCGACGGTGTTGTATGGAACCTTCGACAAAACTTTTTTGAAATTGCCGAAGGAGGTATTGTTGACTTCGATGCGCGAACATCAGCGGTATTTTCCGGTCGAAGGCGAAAACGGCGAATTGCTGCCGTATTTCGTTACCGTTCGCAACGGGGACCATCGCCATCTCGATCAAGTTGCCAAAGGCAATGAAAAAGTTTTGCGGGCCCGGTTGAGTGACGCGGTATTTTTCTATGAAGAAGATCAAAAAACGACGATCGACGAGGCGTTGAAACGACTCAGCCATATTGTGTTTCAAGAAAAGCTCGGAACTATGGCGGATAAGACGGCGAGGGTTCGCCGGCTCGCGAACCAAATCGCCGAACAATTGAAAATAGCGCCGGAAACCCAACGATTTGTGGATCGAGCGGCCGAAATTTGCAAATTTGACCTCGTGACGCATATGGTCGATGAATTTTCTGAATTGCAAGGAGTCATAGGTGAACAATACGCGCGTTTGTTTGGCGAACCTGAACTTGTGGCCGTTGCGGTGCGGGAACATTATCAACCGAGGTTCAAAGACGATGCACTTCCCGCGACCGATTGCGGAGCGATCGTGGCCATCGCCGACAAACTTGATACAATTACCGGCTGTTTTTTGGCCGGGCTGATTCCGACCGGTTCACAGGACCCTTACGCTTTGCGCCGTCATGCGCTCGGCATCGTGCAAATTTTATTGGAGCGCAAGTTCGCTTTGTCTGTCGAGAATTTGTTTCGGTTAGCGCTGGACGTGTATGCGGAAACAGGGTTGTTCAATCGGAAACGTTCGGAAGCGTCGCAACAATTGCGTGAATTTTTCACAACGAGAATTCGCACATTGCTGCAAGAAAGAACCATACCGTACGATGTGGTCGATGCAGTGCTGGCGGGAGAGATCAATCAAGTTGCCGATTTGGCCGCCAAAGCGGAATTGCTCACGAAAAAAAGAACGACCGATGCTTTTAAACCGCTCGTCGAAGCTTTGAGCCGTGTAACGAACATCGCAGCGAAAGCGGATATTGCGGATTCAGACGAAGCACGTGCCAACCCTGAACTGTTTGCGGCGGAACAGGAAAAAGCCTTGTACGAGGCGGCAAACAAGGTTGATGAACAATTATTGGAAGCGGCAAATAACGACGATCCGCAGCAAGCTTATGAGGCGTTGATCGAACTGCAGCCGGTCATTCATGAGTATTTCGACAACATTATGGTGATGGCGGAAGATCATCAACTACGTGAAAACCGGTTGAAACAAATGGTGGCATTGTCGCGGTCGATTCGTTCCTTTGCTGATTTTGGCGCCATTGTCCTTTAAGGGAAACCGTCAAAAAGGGTGGTGAAACATCATCGAACTGAGCGAGAGGCAACAACATATATTGCAAATCGTCAAAGATGACGGACCCATTACTGGGGAACAGATCGCCGACAGGCTCGGCTTGACGAGGGCGACTTTGCGTCCGGACCTCGCCATTTTGACAATGGCCGGCTTTCTTGACGCGAGACCGCGTGTCGGATACTTTTATTCTGGAAAAACAGGCTCCCAATTGTTAACCGACAAAATCCGAAAGATGAAAGTGAAGGAATACCAGTCGATTCCGGTCGTCGTCGAACAATCCGCTTCCGTTTATGATGCGATCACGACGATGTTTCTCGAAGATGTCGGCACCTTGTTCGTCGTCGACGAAAATGCCCATCTGGCCGGTGTTCTTTCCCGCAAAGATTTGCTTAGAGCCAGCCTCGGCAACCAAGACTTGGCGAAAATTCCGGTAAACATCATCATGACGCGCATGCCGAACATCACGATGTGTACGAAAGACGACCTCGTTATCGAAGTGGCGAAATTGTTGATCGAAAAACAAATCGACGGGTTGCCGGTCGTTAGACCGGGGAAATCGCCGGGTCATTTTGAAGTGATCGGCAGAATTACGAAGACAAACGTAACGAAAGCGCTCGTTGAAATCGCCTCGAATGAACCGGTTTAGTCGACGAGGCGGATGAGAGCTTTCGAATCCTTCGCTAGGGATAGAAGGGAACAAGCGAGTTTAAGGAGGATGTCATGAATAGTCACAAGAAAAATCGCGTCGTTTACGTTGTATCCGATTCCGTCGGAGAAACGGCGGAGCTTGTCGTGAAAGCGGCAGCGAGCCAATTCCGCGACCGGTCGATCGATATTCGCCGTACTCCGTACGTGGAAGACAAACCAACCGTCGACGAAATCGTGACTTCGGCGAAAAATGACGAAGCACTTATCGCGTTCACGCTCGTAATTCCTGAAATCAAACAACATTTGGTCGATGCCGCAACCGAACAAGCGGTGCCCGTCGTCGATATCCTTGGTCCGATGATGACGGGGATGGAACGACATTTTCAGCAAAAGCCGCGCTATGAACCCGGTCTTGTTCATACGTTGGATGAAAATTATTTCCGTCGCGTTGAAGCTGTCGAGTTCGCTGTTAAATACGACGACGGGCGCGATCCAAGAGGGATAGAACGAGCCGACATCGTATTGATTGGTGTTTCCCGTACTTCAAAAACACCGCTTTCGCAATACTTGGCGAATAAACGTATAAAGGTGGCCAACGTGCCGATTGTCCCTGAAGTTGAACCACCGGAAGAGTTATTTAAAGTATCAAAGCATAAATGCTTTGGTTTGCGTGCCGACGCAAGAAAACTGAATGATATACGCCGTGAACGGCTGATCGCACTCGGTCTCGATTCGTCTGCGAATTACGCAAACTTAAAACGAATCGAAGAAGAACTTTCGTTTTTCGACAGCGTTGTAAAACGCATCGGCTGCGAAGTAATCGATGTTTCCAACAAAGCGGTCGAAGAAACGGCGAACTTGATTTTAAATCAATATCGAAATCGTCTCGAAGGCAAAAAACGTTGAATCGTTTCGAAATTCAACGTTTTTTTGCGTAAAATGGGCAGAATGGTTGCCTAAACCGAATTCAATGTATTATAATTTGTTTTCGTGATTAAAATAACTATTAGTTAATAAAACATAGCAGTATTCTAAATTTTAAAACTAAATTTCAAAGGGAGGATTCCCCTCAAGGAATGTAGAATAAGAAATATGACGAAAGATCTTATGATTTATGTGGATGCGGATGCGTGTCCCGTGAAAGAGGAAATTTCAGAAATAGCGGCTCGGTTCAACGTTGAAGTTCGTTTTGTTGCTTCTTTCGATCACGTTTCTCATTCGGCGGATCGCAGTTGGATATTTGTCGATTCGGGACGGGAATCGGTCGACTTGCACATCGTTAATCACGCGAACAGAGATGATGTTGTGATCACTCAAGATCACGGTTTGGCCGGCCTGTTGTCTGTCCGAGGCATTCACGTCATTTCCCCGAGAGGAAGACATTTCGATGAAAATGACATGAATCACACGTTGTTTCAGCGATATTTGTCGGCAAAACAGCGGCGTGCTGGTTTGAGAGTGAAAGGACCTGGGAAAATGACCGTGCAAGACCGCGTTCGATTTCGGCAAACGTTGACAAATTTCTTGTCAATGGTGGAAGGAAAATGAGCAGGTCATCTTGAATACGATAAACTAGGCACTTGCGACGAAAACGGTGGTGCGCCAAATGGCGAACAAGATTCCTGAAGAAACGATTGAGCAAATCCGAAATTCCGTTGACATTGTGGACGTCGTAGGTGAATATGTTCATTTAAAGAAGCAAGGACGAAACTTCATGGGGCTTTGTCCGTTCCATGACGAAAGAACGCCTTCTTTTTCCGTTTCCCCGGACAAACAAATTTACCATTGTTTCGGGTGCGGGAATGGCGGGAACGTATTCACGTTTTTGATGGAAATCGACGGGCTCGGTTTTGTCGAAGCGGTTAAAAAGTTAGCCGATCAAGCGAATATTGGTCTTCCGAACGTCACCGTCGATGACGGTCGACAGATTGCTTCGAGTGATCGCCGAAAACTCGCGGAAATTCACGAGTGGTTGGTGAAATTTTATCAGTCTTGTTTGCTGAGAACCCAATCTGGGGAGAAGGCGAGACACTATTTGCAGCAACGGGGCTTTTCCGATGAGACGATCGAACGTTTTCAAATCGGCTATGCACCGGAAGAATGGGAATTGGCGGCTCATTTTTTGGAGAAGCGTCATTTTTCTCCGGAAATTCTTGAGAAGTCGGGCCTGTTTTCTAAGCGGGCATTTGACGGAAAGATTTTCGATCGTTTTCGCGATCGTATCATGTTTCCGATTTGGGATTCGCGCGGTCAGGCCATTGCTTTCGGCGGCCGGGTCATCACGGATGCACAACCGAAATATTTAAACAGCCCGGAAACGGAAGTGTTCCGCAAAGGGAAAACGTTGTATGCTTTTCATTTGGCAAAGCGATCGATTCGCGAAGCGAAACAAGCCGTCGTAATGGAAGGTTACGTGGATGTCGTCAGCGCTCATCAAGCGGGCGTCACGCAGGCGGTTGCTTCACTCGGAACTTCTTTTACCAACGAACAGGCACATTTGTTGAAGCGGCATGCCGATTCCGTCGTGATTTGTTATGACGCCGACCGTGCTGGCATTGACGGGGCGCTGCGAGCCGCCGAATTATTGCAGCAGTCCGGTTTATACGTTAAGATCGCGTCCATTCCGGGAGGACTTGACCCTGACGATTACATTCGTAAATTTGGCGGCAGCCGCTTTCAAACGGAAGTGATCGGGGCGAGCCAAACGGTTACCGCTTTCAAAATTCATCATATGCGAAAAGGAAAAAACTTAAATGATGAAGGAGATCAGCTCCGTTATATCGAAGAAGTATTGCGGGTTATTGCTGCGCTGCCGAAAGCGGTCGAGCGGGATCACTATTTGCGTCAACTGTCCGAGGAATTTTCTCTTTCTCTTGATGCGTTGAAACAACAGCAATATGCCATATACAGGCAGTTGAAGAAAAGCGGAATGAAAGCCGAGGCGAATCGCAATGTTAATATGAGAGGACATGTGCGTAAACAAACGTTGCTGCCTGCCCCGCTGAAGGCCGAGCGAATGCTGCTTGCTTATATGATCCAGGATGAAGAAATCGCGCAACGGGTGCAGGAGGAACTTGCCGGTGCCTTTCACGTAGAAGAACACGAAGCGGTTGCCGCACATTTGTTTGCTTATTACGCGGATGGGAATCCGCCCGATATCGGAGCCTTCATCGATCAATTGGGGAATGAGAAGCTCGTCCGCATGGTTACGGAATTAGCAGTTACCCCTTTGAACGAACCGGCGAACGAGCAGGAAATCAACGATTACATCCAACAGGTAAGAACTTATCCGAAGCGGCTTGAGATCGAAGAAATGAAAAGGCAAAGAAAGGCGGCGGAAAGCGCTGGAGATTCTGATGAAGCCGCACGAATCGCGATGAAGATCCTTCATATAAAGAGAGAAATAAAAGGTATGTATTTGTAAATCAATGGAAGGAGGGGATCGAATGGCTGAAAAACCGAACCGTCAAGAGGCGCAAGGTGAACTGACCATCGATCAAGTCAAAGAACAACTCGTCGAAATCGGCAAGAAAAGGGGGGCGCTAACTTACGCGGAAATCGCGGACCGGCTCGCACCTTTCGAACAAGATTCCGATCAGATGGACCAGTTTTTTGACTACCTGGACGATCAAGGCATCGAGGTGCTAGATGAGTCGGACGCTCCAGAAGCAGCAAAAGAGGAAGAATTCGATCTGAATGATCTGAGCGTTCCACCGGGCGTCAAAATCAACGATCCGGTCAGGATGTACTTGAAAGAGATCGGACGGGTCGACTTGCTCTCGGCCGATGAAGAAATTGAATTGGCCAAGCGCATTGAAGAAGGCGATGAAGAAGCGGAGCGCCGGCTGGCTGAAGCGAATTTGCGTCTCGTAGTAAGTATCGCCAAGCGTTACGTTGGCCGCGGGATGTTGTTTCTCGATCTCATTCAGGAAGGCAACATGGGTTTGATTAAAGCCGTGGAAAAGTTTGATTATCGGAAAGGCTACAAGTTCAGCACATACGCGACTTGGTGGATTCGTCAAGCGATCACGCGCGCCATTGCCGATCAAGCGCGAACGATCCGGATCCCGGTTCACATGGTGGAAACGATCAACAAACTCATTCGTGTTCAACGTCAACTGCTGCAAGATCTCGGACGTGAACCAACGCCGGAGGAAATTTCGAAAGAAATGGATTTAACGCCGGACAAGGTGCGGGAAATCTTGAAAATTGCGCAAGAACCCGTTTCGTTGGAAACGCCGATAGGCGAAGAGGATGACTCTCATCTCGGCGACTTCATTGAAGACCAAGATGCACAAGCCCCTTCTGATGCTGCCGC
The DNA here is from genome assembly GCA_035700025.1 of Bacillales bacterium. Classification (NCBI taxonomy): domain Bacteria; kingdom Bacillati; phylum Bacillota; class Bacilli; order Caryophanales; species Caryophanales bacterium. Next base: position 197,220 of record DASSOY010000048.1, read on the forward strand.
TTATGAGTTGCTGAAAGAGCAATTGGAAGATGTGCTCGACACGTTAACCGACCGGGAAGAAAACGTGTTGCGTTTGCGTTTTGGCCTCGACGACGGAAGAACGAGGACGCTCGAGGAAGTTGGAAAAGTGTTTGGCGTCACTCGTGAAAGGATCCGTCAAATCGAGGCGAAGGCATTAAGAAAATTGCGTCATCCGAGCCGAAGCAAACGGTTAAAAGACTTTTTGGAATAAAGTTTACTTCTCCAAGGGAAGTAAACTTTTTTTTGTGCGTCAATTTCTTATTTTTTATTGTACTGATTTTCCATATCAGTTTCAAGGGGGCTTCAGACTTATTCGAAAGATCTTTTGAAAAAGTTGAAACGCTTACATTGTTAATTTTATAATATAACTGGAAGTCGGAAGATACAGAACTGGAGGAGAACGATTTGAATTTTGATTTAACGGAAGAACAGAAGCTGATTCTAAAGACGATCCGTGATTTCAGCAACGAAGAGGTAGCCCCTTTCGCTGAACGGTGGGACAAGGAAAAAAGATTTCCTAAAGAAGTGTTTGAAAAACTCGGGGAGCTTGGCATTATGGGACTTCCTTTTCCAGAGGAATACGGCGGTTCCGGGGGAGATACGATCAGTTTCGCCATCGTCGTCGAAGAATTGAGCCGGGCATGCGGCTCAACGGGCATCACCTATTCGGCGCACGTTTCTCTTGGCGGAGCACCGTTGCATTTGTTCGGCACCCGCGAGCAAAAAGAAAAGTACCTGGTTCCGATTTGTAAGGGAGAAGCGTTGGGAGCGTTTGGTTTAACGGAACCGAATGCTGGTTCGGATGCTGGCGGTACTCGGACAGAAGCGAAGGAAGATGACGGCGATTGGGTCATTAATGGAAACAAATGTTTCATTACCAATGCGTCTTACGCACAAGTCGTTCCGATGACCGCGATTACCGGCAGAACGAACGGCGAAAAAGAAATTACCGCCATTATTGTTCCGACCGACGCAAAGGGATTCGAGGTCATTGATAACTATGAAAAAATGGGGCTTCATGCGTCCAATACGACTGAGCTCGTACTTGAAGATGTGCGCGTGCCGCGGGAAAATGTTCTTGGTGAGCGAGGAAAAGGGTTTCAACAGTTCCTGATTACGTTGGACGGCGGACGCATCGGAATCGGCGCGATGGCTGTCGGCATTGCCCAAGCCGCGTATGACAAGGCATTAAGCTATGCGAAAGAAAGAGAACAATTCGGGCGGCCGATAGCCAAATTTCAAGTGAACCAATTTAAATTGGCGGATATGGCCATGAAATTGGAATTGGCGCGTACAATGGTTTATAAGGCAGCATGGCTGAAAGACAACGGAAGAAAATTCAGCAAGGAAGCTTCCATGTGCAAATTGTACGCATCGGAAATTTGTATGGAAATTTGCCGCGAAGCGGTGCAAATTCACGGCGGATACGGGTACATGAGGGATTATCATGTCGAACGATACTTTCGAGACGCCAAGCTTCTGGAAATTGGTGAAGGTACTTCGGAAGTGCAGCGAACGGTCATTGCCCGCGAAATTGGATGTTAGAAAATGAAAAAGGGGATCGCCTTCGTTCTTGAACCCAATCGGAAAAGGAGGCACATATGACAAGGCTCTTGAGTCGAACCGTCGGCGGATTATTGAGGGAAAAGGCGAATGAGTTGCCGGACCATGAGGCCATTGTGTATCCCGAACACGGCATTCGTTATACGTATAAGGAATTTTACGAATTGTCGGGTAAAGTCGCAAAAAGCTTAATGGCGTTAGGGATCGAGAAAGGTGATCATGTCGCGGTTTGGGCAACGAATGTACCCGAGTGGCTGCTACTCCAGTTTGGAACGGCGCGTGCGGGCGCGGTTTTGGTCACCGTCAACACGAGCTATCAGGCGAAAGAACTCGATTACTTGTTGAGACAATCGGACAGCAAAGTGCTCTTTCTCGTTGAAGGCTATAAAGACAATTCCTACGTGAAAATGGCGGAAGCGATCATACAGGAGGGAAAAGAAGCGTTTCCTTCACTCGAACATTTCGTGTTTTTGGACGGCGGGAAGGTGCATCCGCCTAGGGGGATGATCGGATGGACGGAATTCTTGACTTCAGCTAAGAAGATTTCGGACGAAGCTTTGCATGACCGTGAATCGGAACTCCACGAACACGATGTAATTAACATGCAGTACACGTCTGGAACGACTGGGTTTCCGAAAGGCGTCATGTTAACGCATTTCAATATTGTCAACAATGCTTATTCAATCGCGCAGGCGATGCGACTCGGACTGGAAGACCGCATGTGCATTCCGGTTCCATTTTTTCATTGCTTCGGATGTGTGCTCGGTACATTGGCCGCGGTATCCGTCGGGGCAACAATGGTTCCTGTCGTTGAATTTTCCCCGAAAGACGTACTGGCCACTGTCGAAGCAGAAAAATGTACTGCGCTTCACGGGGTTCCGACAATGTTCATCGCGGAGCTGAATACCGAGGGATTCGCGAATTACGATTTATCCTCGCTGCGGACCGGTATTATGGCTGGATCTCCTTGCCCGATCGAGGTGATGAAGAAAGTGATCAACGAAATTGGAATGGCAGAAATTACGATTGCATACGGGCAAACCGAGTCATCTCCCGTCATTACGCAAACGCGTACCGATGATCCGATTGATCGGAGGGTGAATACGGTCGGGAGGGCATTGCCGGGAATTGAAGTGAAAATCATTGATCCGGTATCAGGAGAGGAAGCAGCGCCGGGAGAGCAAGGAGAGTTGTGCACGCGCGGCTATCACGTAATGAAAGGGTATTACAAAATGGAGGAAGAAACGAGACGCGCGATTGATGAAGGTGGATGGCTGCACACCGGCGACATGGCAGCGATGGATGAATCGGGCTATGTGAGGATCACCGGAAGACTAAAAGACATGATCATCCGCGGAGGGGAAAATATTTATCCGCGTGAAATCGAGGAATTTTTATATGAGCATCCGGACGTTCTTGACGTTCAAGTGGTTGGGACACCCGATGAAAAATATGGAGAAAAAGTGGTTGCCTGTGTTAGAAAACGGCCAAACAGCAAGGTGACAGAAGAGGAGATTCGTAATTTTTGCCAAGGTAAGATCTCTCGTTTTAAGATCCCGGAATACATTATGTTTGTCGACGAGTATCCAATGACCGCTTCGGGAAAAATTCAAAAATTCAAATTGCGCGAGCAAGTGAAATCAATGCTTGCTGACCATTGAGCCGTTTCTCCATCGAGACGGCTCGTTTTTTTGTTTAAACTCTGTCAGTTATGGTAGAATAGGTTATGTCACAGGCGATCGCTCCTTTTATTTTGGAAGATAGAAGGAACTGCCTTTCCTTGCCCGCCCATTTCAAGTAAAATGGTTGGGGGAGCTGCTATTTTAACTTACATACGAAGGAATCAACGTACAAGGAGGACATCGCATGAAAAGCAATCCTTTAATTCCTTACGGCATTATTGTGGTTCTTGGTATTGTACTCATGTGCATTATTGGATTTTACGGAGCCAGCCAAATAGGGAATGACCAAGCAAAAGGCGGCGGAGGCGCAACGGCGGATGCCAGCCCGAAACAAATCTTCGAGAAAAATTGCGCGTCTTGCCACGGTCAAAATCTTGAAGGCGGAATGGGACCGAGTCTTCAACATATCGGCAGCAAATTGTCGAAAGAACAAATTTTGGAGCAAATCAAAAACGGCGGCGGCGCGATGCCCGGAGGCTTGATCCAAGGGGAAGAAGCCAAGAAAGTGGCCGAATGGTTGGCCAAGAAAAAATAACGAAAAAGCTTTCTGCTTGGCAGAGAGCTTTTTTTCATTGGCAGGTGCGGCATACACATGAATGAAATAAAATTGTCGAAAAGATTGCAAGCGGTGGCAGATGCGGTTCCTGAAGGCGCATCGCTCGCCGACATCGGTTCTGACCATGCGTATTTGCCCTGTTTTTTGAGTTTGGCTGGAAAAATACGTGCCGCGATCGCTGGTGAAGTGGCGGTTGGTCCGTACTCGTCGGCGAAATCGCAAGTGGACCGGCTGCACTTGGGCGATGTCGTTTCGGTGCGATTGGGAGACGGCCTGGAAGTGATTCGCCAAGGCGAGGTTGACGTTGTTGTCATCGCGGGAATGGGGGGGCCATTGATCGCCGACATATTGCAACGAGGGAAAGAGAAGTTGAGTGCGGTCCGTCGTCTCGTTTTGCAACCGAATGTCGAAGCTGAAGGGGTGCGAACTTGGCTCGTTGATCATGGATGGGAGTTGAGGCATGAGTCCATTCTCGAAGAGGACGGGCATATTTACGAGATCCTTACAGCGGAACCGGGAAATCCGCACCGTCCCTACGTTGGCACGGGCCGGCAAGGGTTGCTTTACGGACCGTTTTTGATGAAAGAGCGGAATTCGGTGTTTTTGAAAAAATGGCGTCTCCAGCTGCGCCATTGGAAAAAAATCGAAAAACAAATGATCCAGGCGGCCGAAACCGAACAACTTGTGCAAAAAAAACGACAGTTGCGGAAACGCATCGCAGAAACGGAGGAGTTGCTGAATGAGTAAATTTGCCAGCGGACAAACGTTGATTCAAGCTTTTGAAGCCTGGAGCCCTAAATCGTTGGCGATCGGAGATGATCGAAACAAAATTGGGTTGCAACTCGGAACGTTGAACAAACCGGTCAAAAAAGTGATGGTCACACTCGACGTTCTTGAGAATGTCGTCGATGAAGCGATCGCACAAGGGGTGGATTTGATCATCGCTCATCACCCGATGATGTTTCATCCGGTCAAACGGATCGATACCGATACTGCGAGAGGACGGATGATCGAAAAATGTTTGCGCCAAGGCATTGCGGTTTATGCCGCCCATACGAATCTCGATGTTGCCGTCGGCGGCGTAAACGATCGGCTGGCAGAAGTTTTAGGCGTTGAGGATACGGAAATTTTCATACCGACGCAAGAAAGAAAGCTTGTCAAATTTGCCGTATATGTTCCGGAATCACATGCGGAAGCCGTCCGGCAAGCGCTCGGGGACGTTGGAGCCGGACATATCGGCCGTTACAGCCATTGCAGCTTTAACAGCCGCGGAACGGGCATGTTTTTGCCGGGAGAAGGGACGAATCCCCATATCGGCACGAAAGGAAAATGGGAACGCGTCGAAGAAGTGAAGATCGAAACGATTTTACCGGAAGAATTGACGAATCAGGCGATCGCTGCGATGAAAAGAGTACATCCATATGAAGAAGTCGCCTACGATTTGTATGCGCTGCAAAATGAAGGAGACTTTGCCGGCGTCGGCAGAATCGGGGAATTGAGCGAACCGATGCCGCTGCATCAATTCGCGACACACGTGAAAACGCGTTTGCAGGTCAGGGGTGTCCGTTTTGTCGGACAGGCAGACGCGATCGTGAAAAAAGTCGCCGTTTTGGGCGGGGACGGGAATAAGTTTATGTCAACAGCAAAACGAAAAGGTGCTGACGTTTACGTGACGGGAGATGTTTACTTTCATACAGCTCATGAAGCATGGATGGACGGTTTGAATGTGGTCGATCCCGGTCATTATGCCGAAAAAGTCATGAAGGAAGAGGTTAGCCGCCGGTTGAATGCGTTTGTCGCGGCACAAGGATACGATACGGAAGTTTTTGTGTCCAAGACAAACACCGATCCATTTCATTTCGTGTAACGCGAAAAGATCCCCGTACGGGGATCTTTTCAGCTATTTCACTTTTACCTTGGGCAAGATTTTTTTTCGTTCGATCGGATTTTCTTTATTCCATGTGTCTTCGTTGTTCGGATCGTATTGTTCGAGAAACCGAATGACTTGTTTCGTGATCGGTGTCGGCGTGGAAGCGCCCGCTGTCACGGCAACTTTCTCGACGCCGTTCAGCCATTCGAGTTTGAGCTCGGAAAGATTGGCGATTCGGTGACCGGGCGTTCCGGCGATTTCTTCGGAAACTTGAACGAGCCGGTTTGAATTGTTGCTTCGCGGATCGCCGACGACAATGAGTAAATCCGCTTGTTTCGCCTGTTCGGCGACCGCCTCTTGGCGTACTTGCGTCGCCAGGCATATTTCGTTGTAAATCTCCGTCTGCGGATACTTCTCAACGATTTTCTGCATGATTTTGTTGACGTCCCATTGACTCATCGTCGTCTGGTTCGTTGCCAAAATTTTCTCAGCCGTCAAATCCAAAGCATCAACGTCCTCCAGCGATTCGACGAGATGGACAACGTCCGGAGCAACGCCTACCGCGCCTTCCGGTTCAGGGTGTCCTTTTTTTCCTACATAAACGATGTGATACCCTTCCTCTTTCTTTTCGAGGATGATGTCGTGCGTTTTCGTAACATCCGGGCACGTGGCATCAATCGTCGTCAATCCCTTGTCTTTCGCTATGCGCCGTACCTCAGGAGATACGCCGTGCGCCGTGAAAATGATCGTTCCTTTTTCCACTTGTTTCAATATGTCGAGACGGTTGGCTCCGTCAAGCGTGATGATTCCCTCGTCTTCGAAAGCGTCCGTTACGTGATGATTGTGTACGATCATGCCGAGAATGTAGATCGGCCTCGGCAAGTCGGGATTTTGCGCCGCCCGCCGGGCCAATACCATCGCGTCAACAACCCCGTAACAGTAGCCTCGAGGCGAAATTTTAATGACTTCCATCGATGAATTCCCCTTTCCATCTTCGTCCTTATTATAAAGGAGAAGAAAGGGGAAAACAAATGATCTTCGTTATACGTACAGCTTCGGTTTTGACGATTTTCGCCGATTCGAATTTTCATTCCGTCTTGAATTCCGATTCACCGCGTTTGATGACTGTGTTTCGATTGACGATCGGCGGTCACGTTTTGCCGATTCCTTGTTTTCGGTTGACCTTCCGGCATTCGAATTGTTTTCCCGCGTTTTGATTTTGTCGGATTCTTTATCGTTTCGTTTGTCGTTGTTGTTGCTGTCATCCGAAGTTTCCGCTTCTTTTTCTTTGTTTTTGCTGTATTCCTGGTATTCCTTCATCAATTGAATCATGTTCGGGATGTTTTTCGCGACCGGAGCCGCTTTTTGCACCATTGGACCGACGGTTTGCATGACTTTGATCGCTTTTTGAAGATTTCCGAACATGCCGCTTATTCCGCCCGTCGATGCGGAAGCTGCCGGCCCGGCCGGTGCGCCTCCGCCCCCGGTGAATGCTGACAAAAGCCTGCCGAATCCGCCGAGACCGCCTCCGGCACTGCTCGCGCTGGAAGCTGATCCCGCTCCCGGCATTGCGCCGCCGAAACTTGCAGGACCTGCACCGCCGCCGCCAAACATTCCGCCGGCCATTGTCGGTGCTCCTCCCGCAGGTGGTCCGAAAGGGAAACCGGGTCCACCGGCAGGAAAGCCTCCGTTCGGCATGGGAGGAACATGATTTCCAAATAAGGCCATTTGATCAAGACCTCCTCTCATGATCATGACTATACTTTTAACGTATGCAAGGATCCTGGGAAACGGATGGGCAGCAGCATACTTTTGTATCCATCGGTTACACGTGGTAAAATGGGGAAGGAAACAAGCCTTTTTCAGAAACTTTCAGGGGGCGAACAGATGGTTAAATTAGGTTCACACGTGTCGATGAGCGGTGACAAAATGCTGCTTGCGGCTAGTGAAGAAGCATGTTCCTACGGTGCCAACACGTTTATGGTGTATACCGGTGCACCGCAAAACACCCGCAGAAAAGCGATTGAGAAATTGAACATCGAAGCGGGGAAAGAACATATGCAGCAAAACGGCATCGATGAAATCGTCGTACATGCCCCGTATATCATTAACATCGGGAATACGACGAAACCGGCAACATTCAAGCTCGGTGTTGATTTTCTGCGTTCGGAAATTGAGCGTACGGAAGCGATCGGCGCACGGCAGATCGTGCTTCATCCCGGAGCGCATGTCGGCGCGGGCGAAGATGCGGCGATCGCTAAAATCATTGAAGGATTGAACGAGGTGCTCACGCCGGAAACCAACGTGCAAATCGCTTTGGAAACGATGGCCGGCAAAGGTTCGGAGTGCGGAAAAACATTCGAGGAATTGGCGAAAATCATTGACGGTGTCACGTATAATGATAAACTATCCGTTTGTTTTGACACATGCCATACTCATGATGCGGGATACGACGTGAAAAACGATTTTGACGGCGTTTTGCGCAAATTTGACGAGGTTATTGGTGTTGACCGCATTCGCGTGCTTCATATTAACGACAGTAAAAACGAGAAGGGCGCTCGAAAGGACCGTCACGAAAATATCGGTTTCGGCCATATCGGTTTCGATGCCTTGAATTACATTGTCCATCACGACACGTTCAAGACGATACCGAAAATTCTCGAAACGCCGTACGTCGGTCCAGACAAACGTAATCGCAAACCGCCTTACGAATTGGAAATCGCAATGTTGAAGCAAAAATCTTTCGATGATCAATTGCAAAACAAACTCATTGGGGCATGAGATTCATGCCTCTTTTTTTATGCCGTTTTGTTAAAGAAACTGTTGGAACAACGCCTGAATTTTTTTAGCGATGGCCGGATCGACTTCTGCGGAAATTTCCTGCAAAATTTGTTTTCGCTGCCTGTCGTCGGCGATGTTAATTTGATGACGGCGCAAAATGGCGGTAATTTGTTCCGCTTGCCGCGGCGTGATCGATAAATCGTATTGTTTGGCTAATTGCAACAATTGTTCGGGAGTCAAATGATTCAGTTTCTGATTAATCATTTGCTTAATGAATCCGTTCATGCTTTCACTCCTTCGCTTCCGGTGAGATTCAACGGAATACTGTATGAGGGGCAAACGTTATTCGTGCACGTTCCACATGATTTTGAGGAAAACGGCGCAAACTAACAAGGAAAGGAGTGTATGCACATGCCGATCGTGAAATGCAACGTTTCGAATTGCGTTTACTGGGAGGAAGGCAACCACTGCAACGCTGATGCTATTCTCGTCGAAATCGACAGCCATGCGGAAAATTCTTATACGATGTCATCGTCCGGTCGGCTCATCGGTGCTGCTGATCACCGTGATATCGCTGAGGAAGTGTCGCAAACATGCTGTCATACGTTTGATCCCATCGATTAACAATCACCGGATGCAATTATTGTCATCATATTCTCGTGCCGTTGAGTCATACTAAGAGTGCTCCTCACGCAAGGAAAGCGAGGGATTGGCGAATGGATGATTATCGCAACTATGATGAACATGTCAATGACCGATCAGATTATCTTGAAGAAACGGCAACCGAAACGACCCCAGTCGCAAGAGGTTGGGGCGTAACTGAAAACGATACCGAAATCGACAAGGATAATCGTGGGGAGCAGGGCAATCGAGGAACGCAAGCCGGTGTCAATTACGGAACAGGCTACGGAATTTTGGCCCTTATTCTTTCCGTATTGGCATTCTTCTTTTTGCCTATCGTCATGGGTGGAGCCGGAATCGTCATCGGCTTCATCGCGCGTGCCAAAGGAGCCAACACCTGGGGCGCATGGGCCATAGGTGTCGGTATCGCAGCCATCGTCATTAGTCTGTTTGCCGCACCTTTTGTATAACGAAAGAAAACGGGATGTCCAGCAGTGGGCATCTCGTTTTTTATGCTTTATAATGGGGAAGGAAATCGGTTGGGAGGGATTGACATGGAGGTTCTCAAAGCTATCCGAACGCGCAGATCGATCGGTAAAGTATCGGAACGGACGCCGGAAAAGGAACACATTCAGACAATGCTTGAAGCGGCCAGGTGGGCACCGAATCACCATAAAACGGAACCGTGGCATTTTTATGTGTTGACCGGAAAAGGAAGGGACCGACTCGGAGAAGTGTACGGACAAATTAACGTTGAAAAAATTCACGATCCGTCGGCAGACGAAAAGAAACAAGCGATAGAAGCAGGATTGCAAAAAGCACGGCGGTCCCCGGTAGTGATCGTCGTAACGGTGGAACCTGCCGAAGGGGCAATGATCGAACCGATCGAAGAAATTGCGGCGGCTTCTTGTGCTGTCCAAAACGTTTTGCTTGTCGCCCATGATCTCGGGTTGGCGGTGAAATGGCGGACAGGAAAACCCGCTTTTCATCCATATATGAAACAAGTGTTCAACGTATCGGAAAACGGCAGCGTGCTCGGGTTTTTGTATGTCGGTTATCCGGAAGAGGAACCGAAACCGCCCGGAAAAAAACCGTTGCATGAGTACGTGACATGGCATGAAAACTAAATAAAAAGAAGCTTGGCACCGTTGAGGCGTCAAGCTTCTTGTTTTTGTTTCTCGTAATGTTCTTCAGCAAGTTTGTCGACTTCTTTTTTCAATTCGTCGACCAAGGTTTCTTCCGGTACTTTGCGTATGATCTCCCCGTGCCGGAACAACAAGCCTTGCCCTTTGCCGCCGGCAATGCCGATATCCGCTTCACGGGCTTCACCCGGTCCGTTGACGGCGCATCCGAGTACTGCCACTTTGATTGGAGCTTTGATTGTGGAAATGTATTCTTCTACTTCGTTGGCGATCTTGATCAAATCAATCTCGATTCGTCCGCACGTCGGACAAGAAATCAACGTCGCCGCATTAGCCGCGAGTCCGAACGTTTTCAGCAGTTCGCGCGCCACTTTCACTTCTTCAACGGGATCGGCGCTCAGCGAGACGCGAAGCGTATTGCCGATGCCTTTGTGAAGGATCGTCCCGAGACCCGCAGCGCTTTTGATCGAGCCGGCGAACTGAGTTCCCGACTCCGTGATCCCGAGATGGAGCGGGTAATCGAATGCCCGTGCCGCTTTTTCGTAAGCTTCGATCGCTAAGAACACATCAGACGCTTTCAGCGAAACGATGATGTCGTGAAAATCGAGGTCTTCCAAAATTTTTATATGATAAAGCGCGCTTTCAACCATGCCGTCCGCGGTAGGATAGCCGTACTTTTCCAGGATGTGCCTTTCTAACGAACCAGCATTGACGCCGATCCGAATCGGGATTCCTTTTGCTTTTGCCGCCTTAACGACGGCTTCCACGCGTTCGCGGCTTCCAATGTTCCCGGGGTTGATGCGGATTTTGTCGGCGCCGCCCTCGATGGCTTTTAATGCCATTTTATAATCAAAATGAATGTCTACGACAAGCGGAATGTTGATCCGTTTCTTGATTTCCGGGATGGCGAGCGCATCTTCCATGCGAGGACAAGCGACTCGCACGATTTGGCAACCGGCTTCTTCGAGACGATGGATTTCATTGACTGTGGCTTCGACGTCCCGCGTTTTCGTTGTCGTCATGCTTTGGATAACGACTTGGTTGTTCCCTCCAACGGTGACGTTGCCGACTTTCACCGGTCTTGTTTTCGTTCGATGGGTGATTTCGTTCATGCCCCGAACGCCTCCTTCAGTAACGACTCAAATGACGTCCTCTCGCTTTGGACGCGTCATTCACAATGCTTGGCAGGCAAGCATACAGGTTTATTCTAGCAGTAACAACGTACGGCATCAAGCCATGTGTTATCTTGATTGCGTATAAACGGGGAAGCGGTATGTTTTCCCAATTTGCAGTTGATGGACGTTCACACCCGGATTTAATTTTTTAAAGTCGGAGACGATTTTTTCGATCGATGCCTTTGCGTTTCCGTTCAGTTTCTCACTGATTGACAGAACGGTTTCGCCTGGATGGACTTTCCAACTCGTCGCAGGAATCCGTTCCTCTTCGTTTTCAGTACGGGCCGCGGTTGATGTTTCTGCTCCTCCCGCATTATGCGAAGTTGGAATCGTTCCGTATGTGATATCGTAGTATGCCGTGTACGCGACCAACAAACAAAAACAAAACGTGAAAAACCCTTTCATGTCGCTTCCCTCCCATCTTTGTACAACTTATGCTTGTCCGACGAACTATATGTTGCTTTTTCATCGTCGATTCCGATAAAATATAGGCATGTTCAGGAGGGATGAGAATGAACAAGAAGGTACAAGCCATCTTCACAGCCTTGTTGCTGCTCGTTTTGGCGCTGCCGGCAACCGCCCATGCGGATGCAAAACCCGGGGATGTCATCGTGACACTCGGAAAAGACTTGACGATTGAACAAAAAGAAAACGTATTGAATCAAATGAAGGTAAACGAAAACGAAGTGGAAATCGTTTACGTCACGAACGAAGAAGAACATAAATATTTAGGGGATTACATCAGCGATGAGAAAATCGGCACTCATGCCATTTCTTCGGCAAAAATTACGCTTGCTGAAGAAGGGGCAGGTTTAAATGTTAAGACGAACAACATTACGTACGTCACCGAAGCGATGTACGCCAACGCACTAATGACCGCGGGGATTCACGATGCGGACATTTTCGTCACTGCGCCGTTTAAAGTTTCAGGAACTGCAGGATTGACGGGAATTTTAAAGGCCTATGACGTGAAAACCGATCTGAAGTTGACGGAAGATCAAAAGAAAGTGGCCAATGAAGAATTGGTGAAAACGGCGGAACTCGGGGAAGACATCGGCAAAGACAAAGCCGCGCAGCTGATCACGAAAATTAAGCAGGCACTCGCCGATCATCCGGTCGAATCGAAAGAAGACTTGCGGGAACTCATTGACAAAGCGGCCAAAGATTTGAACGTGCAGCTAACCGATGAACAAATGAATCAATTGTTGACGCTGTTCGATCACATCAAAAACTTGGACATCGACTGGAGTCAATTGAAAAACGAGTTGAACGATATGTCGGAACAACTGAATCAGTTTTTGAGCGACGAAGATACCCAGTCTTTCTTTAAAAAAGTGCTGCAGGCGATCGGCAGCTTGATCGATCAAATTCGTTCTTGGTTTTAACACTGGCAAGAAAGCCTTGATTTTTTCAGCTTAAGTTTAGGGTAACGGGCATTCATCCTCTTAGCGCACGTTTCTTGATTCTTTCAACGAGCTTGGCGTCTCAAAGAGGCATGGTGTCCGTTCCGTTTTTTTGTGGAAGAAATGAGATCTTGCTTTGCGTGAAACCTTTTATCGTCGGATGTCGTATGTACATTTAAGGAGGGGGAGTCATGCTGCTCGATTTTCCGATCATCGGATTTTTTGTCATCTTCTTTTCTTCGTTATTGTTGTTCGGAGAAATGCTTGTCAAAACGCGCGGCATTTTCGCATTGATCGGCATCGGCTTGATGGCTGTTTATTTTTCCTATTTTGTCAATGATGAAAATGTTTACTTGTTGTCATTTTTGTATGTCGCGGGCTTATTGACCATTATCATCGATGCAAAGCTGTTGAATCACGGAATTGTTGCCTTGTTCGGTGTGGTGATGATGATGGCGGCGGTTGCGATACCGGCTCCATCTGTTTTGTACGGGGTTTTGGCGGCGATTGCGCTGCTTGTGGGAATGAGCGGTTCTTTCGTTTTTTTGAAAGTGTTTCGACCGCGGGCAATATGGGGCAAGTTGACTTTGAAAGACAGGCTGACGAGCGAGGCGGGTTATAATTCGATCAATGAGGAATATCGGACCTTGATCGGCAGGACAGGGATGACGGAAACCCCGTTTCGTCCGAGCGGTACGGTTAAAATTGAAGGGAAGTCGTACAGCGCCGTTTCCGAAGGAAAGTGGCTGCAATCCGATATGCCGGTCCTCGTAACGGCCGTCGACGGGACACGCATCGTGGTGCAAGAAAAAACAGACTAGCTCTGTTTTCTTGGGAAGTGCAGGATGATGCGGAAGACGATGCTGAGCGTGAGAAGAAAGAGCAGCAAGAGGAGCAAAGACGACTGCCAACCAAAACTTTGCGCGCACGTGAACAAAAGCAGCGGCCCTGTCAAGGCGAAAGCGGTAACTTTCCAAATTTGCTGGTAGGTGAGCTTTCGTTGGGCCGCAGTGCTGAACAGCTTGCCGAATCCGGCTGACACAGAGACGGCGAGCAAGCCGACAAAAACAAACAACAAGTAATAATAAACGGAAAATTGCAAAATAAACAGTGTAAGAGGGATTTCCTCGTCAAGTTCTGGATGTGGGGCAAGGATGAAGCGAACCGCTTCCGGCAACGAGACAAGAATCATGAGCAGAAAAAAATACGCGATCGTTTTTCCCATGCGAACGCGATTCAGACGAAACATCGCTTGTTTTTGCGGAAGCCGAATTCCGTCAAGGAAGATCCGCCCCATAGTCATTGCCGATCCCGCCTTTCGTAACAAAGCCCGGTGGACGTGGTCCCCGGGCTTTTCGGTGCTAATTCATGATGGCTCGAGACGGAATCGAACCGCCGACACGAGGATTTTCAGTCCTCTGCTCTACCGACTGAGCTATCGAGCCATGAAGTTGAAACCGGGGAAGCACGCTCAGGCGTCTTCACGACTCGTGTCCCATCCTCTACAAGTAAATCAAGAAGTGAACTGATGGAGGAGGAGGGATTCGAACCCCCGCGGGCCGTGAAGCCCCTGTCGGTTTTCAAGACCGATCCCTTCAGCCGGACTTGGGTACTCCTCCAGATTAGATGTTAGAGATGAGAGGTTAGAGATTGGAGTTGAAGCTAATGAATTTCGAACTTCCAACTTCTAATTTCTAACTTCTAACATGGTGGACCCTGTAGGACTCGAACCTACGACCGGACGGTTATGAGCCGTCTGCTCTAACCAACTGAGCTAAGGGTCCAATATGAAAGTATGACGTTGGTTAGTTGTTTTCTGTCTGTCCCATCCTCTTCAAGTAAGCGCATAGAAGTGAATCGTCGGTACAACTCGAAGTTGTTCGTGAAGATGGTGCTCGTTGCTCTAACCAACTGAGCTAAGGGTCCAATATGAAAGTATGACGTTGGTTAGCTGTTTTCTGATGTAGATTCCAACTTCCAACCTCTAAATTTCTCACTTCTAGAATGGCGGTGGAGGGGATCGAACCCCCGGCCTTACGGGTATGAACCGTACGCTCTAGCCAGCTGAGCTACACCGCCTTGTTTTAATCGGACAACGTTTAATATACCACGAAGCGACTTGCTGCGCAAGAAGATTTTTTGAAAAATGACTGGAAAATGAAGCACAAGTTCAGTTTTAATCTTTGAATCCAAAGGGTACATTTGGTATTGTAATAAGTGAAGTACATATGCTTCATGTGCTTTTCAAAACTAATCAAAAAGACCGAGGAGGATGGTTTCAATGGCAAATTATCAATTACCGGAATTGCCTTACGCATTCGACGCACTCGAGCCTCACATCGACGAAGAGACAATGAAGATCCATCACGGCAAGCATCATAACACTTATGTGACAAAATTGAACGCCGCATTGGAAGGCCATGACGATTTGGCGGACAAGAGTGTGGAAGCGCTCATTGCCGATTTGGATGCAGTGCCTGAGAACATCCGCACGGCGGTTCGCAACAACGGCGGCGGCCATGCGAATCACAGCTTGTTCTGGCAAATCATGAGCCCGAACGGCGGCGGACAACCGAGCGGCGAATTGGCGGAAGCCATCAATGCGAAATTTGGCAGCTTCGACGAATTTAAGGAAGCTTTCAAAAGCGCAGGTGCCGGACGCTTTGGCTCCGGATGGGCTTGGCTCGTCGTGAACAACGGAGAGTTGGAGATCGTCGATACGCCGAATCAGGACAACCCGCTATCGGACGGAAAAACCCCAATTCTTGGTGTTGACGTTTGGGAACATGCTTACTACTTGAACTATCAAAATCGTCGTCCGGATTATCTTGAAGCCTTCTTCAACGTCATTAACTGGGATGAAGTCGAAAAGCGCTTCAAGCAAGCGAAGTAAATCGAACGTTGAAAAACCGGCGGGCACATGCCCCCGGTTTTTTCTATGATCGCGTTAATGCAGACACAGTTCTTGATGTGATGAATAGCCATTCCCTCTTGTAGCACACTATCTTGTAGTGACAAAAAGGGAGAAATGGCGATGAACGTGAAAAAGAAAATTCTCGGCAAAGTGAACGTATCCAAAGACCTTACCCTCTTGCTGATTGTGGGCGGTCTTTATTTTTTGAGTATTGCCTTGTCGAATACTTTCGTCAACGTTTACATTTGGAAGCAGTCAGGTTCGTTCGCGGATCTTGCCTTGTATAATTTAGGCATTGTCATTATGCAGCCGCTCGCCTTTATTGTTGCGGGCCGGTGGGCCAAGAAAGTGGATCGCGTGATTGTGCTCCGGGTAGGGGTCTCACTGCTGTCGGTATTTTTTTTAACGGTCCTGTTTTTCGGCGATCACATTGAAGGTTTGCAGATGGTGATGGGCGGACTGCTCGGCATTGGTTTCGGGTTTTATTGGCTGGCCTTCAACGTGCTTACATTTGAGATCACCGAGCCGGACACCCGCGATTTTTTTAACGGATTTCTCGGTTTGCTGTCTTCGCTTGCAGGAATGATCGGCCCGTTTTCTGCCGGAGCCATTATTTCATCAATGGAAAAGTTCACCGGTTACCGGATCATTTTTACGTTGTCGTTGTTGTTTTTCTGCTGTGCAGTCGTCCTTAGTTTTTACTTAAAAAGGCGATCGGCGCGAGGATCGTACAGATTTCGTCAAATCATTGTTGAACGGAAGCATAACCTCAATTGGCGGGCCGTGTTGAATGCGCATTTTTTTCAGGGGTTGCGGGAAGGTACGTTTGCGTTTGTTATTGTGATCTGGGTGTTTATCACCACGAAAAGCGCACTGGCGCTCGGCACTTACGGACTCGTTCAGTCGGCCGTTTCTTTCGGCGCTTATTATGGAGCGACGAGAATGATCAAAAACCGCCACCGGAAAAAGGCGATACTTGCCGGCGGTTTGGCGTTGTATGCGGCCGTGTTTTTCATTTTGTTCCAATTAACTTATCCTTTGTTGCTTGCTTACGGCGTCACGATTGCGCTCGCTTATCCGCTCTTGCTCGTCCCGTATATGTCGCTGACATTTGATGTCATCGGAAAAGGTTGGAAAGCGGCAGACATGCGAATCGAATATGTCGTTGTTCGCGAACTTTATTATAATGCGGGAAGGGTGATTTCGATTTTGGCTTTTCTCGCTGTTGTGTTTTTGTTTGATGATAAGCAAGCGATCCCTTATTTGTTAGCTGTACTCGGTGCCGGACATCTGTTTATTTATATGTTCGTTCGAAACATTCAACTTCGAAAAAGCTCCCATTCACCTCAGGGGGGAGAAGGAGAAAGGCGGTCATTGCAGAAAAAAGGGTCGACCGTATAGGTGAAAAATCGTTGCTTTACAATGACGAGCCGTTCCGGTTAAACTTTGAATAGTTACAAAGAAACCGGAGAGGGATTGAACATGGTCGGCCAAACGAAATCAAAGCCAAAGAATGCAAAACCGAAGAAAAAGAATCAAGTTCCTTTTCGATTAAACGTACTGTTTATTGTCGTTTTCGTCCTGTTTTCGATATTGATCTTGCGGCTCGGCATCGTACAAATCGTAGAAGGGGAGACGTATAAACAACAAGTCAAAGAACAAGTAAGACCGACGAGTAAGCTGGATGCTGCTAGAGGACTCATTTACGACACGAACGGCGAACTGCTTGTCGGCAACAAAGGTGAAAACGCGATTACCTTTACGCGAACGAAAGACGACTCCGCGGAGGATTTGCTTCATCTTGCCGAAAAGTTAACTGAATACATCCACATGGATCCTAAGAAATTGACGGTAAGAGACAAGAAGGATTATTGGATTTTGAAGCACGGGTTGTTGAACGCCTATCATGAAAAGTTGTCGGACGAAGAATACAACCGGCTTTCAAAAAGTGATGACAAAAGCGCCGCCTACGACGCGCTGCTCGATCGAATCACGAAAGAAAATATAGATTCGCTGACGAACCATGATTTGCAAGTCGCGGCGATCTTTCGAAAGTTAAATCAAGCGATGAATTTAACGCCGTATTACGTAAAAATCGGCATTGAAGACGAAGCATTTTATAAAATCGGTGAACATCTCGAAAGTTTGCCAGGCATTGATTTGACTCAGGCGGCGAAGCGGGTTTATCCGAACGGAGATCCGTTTTATTTAGGCAGCGTCGGAGAAATTCCGCGTGAATCATTGGATTATTATTTGGCTCGCGGCTATAACCGGAACGATCTCGTCGGAACGAGCTATCTGGAGCAATATTACGAAAACCTTCTGAACGGAACGCCGACGAAATTGCAGTTTCAATTGAATGAAGACGGTGAGTTGCTTGCGAACCCGAAGCAGCTTCCCGGACATCGCGGGTACGACATTCAGCTGACAATCAACTTGGAATTGCAAAAAAAAGTGCAGGAAATCTTAAAGGCGGGCGTCCGTGATGCCATGTTCCATTGGCACAACCCTTATTTGAACAGTGCTTATGCCGTTGTGATGAACCCGCAAACCGGCGGGATTTTGGCACTGAACGGCGTGGAATACGAAGACGGCCAATTTAACAACGTCTCTTACCAAACAATTACCGGTTCCTTTGTCATCGGCTCGAACATCAAAGGGGCGACGGTGCTTGCCGGATTTGAGACGAATACCGTGCCAAGCGCTTTTAATGATAAAAAATTTGTTTTCAAAAACGGTAACGATTTACAATCGTATCCGGGCAACAACATCGGAGTCGTCACCCCGGTGACGGCGCTGGAAGCTTCCTCGAACATTTTTATGGCAAAAATCGCCGCGAATATGGCTGGTTTCAAGACGGTCGATAAAGGATCGTATTACCGAGTGTACACTTATCGGGACGAACAATATTTTCACGCGTTCCATCAATTGCGGGAAATATACAGCCAATTCGGTTTGGGGATCCGCACGCAAATTGATTTACCGAAGGAAGGGCTCGGATACGAAGGAGACATCGACCAAGTTCAGCCTGGGCAAATTTTACGCTTTGCTTTCGGCCAATTTGATACGTATACGCCGATCCAAGTGGCTCAATACTTTTCGACAATCGCCAACGGCGGTTACCGTTTGCAGCTTCATTTGTTGAAATCGGTGCATGAGCCGAATGCCGATGCGGAAGGACCAGGTGAACTCGTCTATCAATTTGAACCGAACGTTTTGAATCATATCACGATGAACCAACATGCCCTTGAACAAGTCCATAAAGGGTTTTGGCTCGTTACTCACGGAGCACGCGTCTATTCTCATCTGCCGACCGCCCCTCAACTCGGCCGCGGCGAATATGAAAAATACGAGATTGCGGGAAAAACAGGTACGGCCGATGTGACGATCAATGGTCACGAAACCGTCAATGAGCTGTTCAGCGGCTACGCTCCCGCGGGAGAAGGACATGAACCGGAAGTGACAGTTGTTGTGATCGTCCCCGGTGACGACAACGGCGGTCACCACATCAAATTGGCAGGTCAGATTTTCAAAGCCTATTTTGAGATGAAAAACGGCAGTTAAATGAAAAAAATCGCCCTGGGAATTTCCCGGGGCGATTCGTCTATCAAGATGTGATTTTTTTCGCGATCTCCGCGATTGTCATGTCGCTCTTTATTTGCACCGTACCGAGCTGCACGTCTTGTTCCATATTGTGTTTTTTCAAATAATGGATCAAGTCGAACTTGTCTTTAATAATGTTCGCCTCTTCAAGCTTCGCGGCAATCTCGCCGCCCGTCATGCCCGAGCGAATATGCAGCGTGAAACTGCGAACATTTTCTTTTTTCGTGTCCGATTCGATGTCTGATTTTGACTTCGAATCGTCTGAATCATCCGCAGCCGTTTTCGATTTTTCTTCTTGTTCGTTCGCCTTGGCTTTCGCCTGCAGGTTCTCGTATTCCGATTCGGAAACGGCTACTTGTCCATGCGTATCCAAATACTCATCAACCTGCGACTCAGTTATGACTGCCGGTTTGGCCGCCGTCTTTTCCAACGAATCGCTCGTGTATACGAAGAAGGCCATTACCAAAGCGGCCACCCAAATCCCTGCGGCAAATCCGCGCATTCCCCTTTTCGTCATAAAAGATCCCTCTTTTTTCCTTTTAGTCGCGACGATGTTGAATCATGATTTCATCTTCCAGTTCGTTTTGCTTTTTCTTCACTTTGTAAAGTTCTTGCATCAACGTGATCGATAAATTTTCCATTTGATTTTCAATGTCCGCGAAGCGGTCTTTCTTAAAGAACGACGCGATAAATACGATCGCTCCAATGACCAACAGTCCGAAAATTGCAAATTCCATTATGTATCTAACCTCCTTGCGCCATGATTCAACAATATTCGATGCATCCTCTTCATTTATAACATATTCGTCCAAAAAAACAATGGAAAATGAGAACCAAATTGGCCGATCTTGAATTTGTACGGAAACTCTGGTAAAGTAACAACGAATAACGTTTGGAGGGAACAGGAATGCGAGTTCAAGTAACTTTGGAATGCACGGAATCGGGTCATCGCAATTATTTAACAACGAAAAATAAAACGAAACAACCCGATCGCATTGAAATGAAAAAATACTGCCCGTCGTGCAGAACACACACCGTACACAAAGAAACGAAATAAAGCAGCGGGGGAGAGCTCCCGGTGCTTTTTTCATGGATGGAAAAGGAGAAGGCGGACGATGGATGCGAAACGCATGCTGCGGGAAAAAATGAAGAAAACTTTAAATGCGATTCCGGCCGATGAACGGAAACGTTGGCAAGAGGAGGCGGCTCAACGTCTGTATGCGTTGCCGGAATGGAAGGAGTCGCGGACGATCGGCATTACGCTGTCGACCCCGGATGAAATCGATACCGAAGCGATCATTCAAAAAGCATGGGAACAAGAAAAGAACGTGGCTGTACCAAAAGTGCTTCCTGCTGAAAAAGCGATGCAATTTCGACAGATTTCGTCATTCGCTGACGTTCGACCGATGTTCGCGGGCATTCGTGAACCGCTGGAACGTCGCTCGCGGTTGATCGTTCCGGAAGCGATCGACTTACTTGTCGTCCCTGGGCTCGTTTTTTCCGAAGCCGGTTACCGGATCGGATTCGGCGGCGGTTTTTACGATCGGTTTTTGGAGCGTCACCAGTTGTTTGCTGTTTCGCTTGCATTTGAATGTCAACTAAATGCTGACGTTCCCGTCGAACCGTTTGATCGCCCGGTCGATATGATTGTAACGGAATCTAGGGTCCTTACGTGCAACGGATAGTTGGAAATTCATTCGCTTTCTCCGAGATCGAGCTTCACTTCAAGTTTGACGTTCCCGCCGTCCGCCGTTTTGAATAATACGACAAAGCCGGTGCGGTTTTTGCTGAACAAAACGAGGGGTACGGTGCTTCCAATCGGAGAAGTTTTTTCGCCGTCTTTTCGTGTGACGCCGGAAACGTAATCCGAATAAAGCGTCTGCCATAATTGCGCCAAGGCCCGTTCTGTTTGCTGCTTTGTTAAGCCGGGAAGCCGGTTTCTTGAGAACACATGAAGGTAAGGAAGCGAAAACGAGTAATAAGCATTGCGGTTGATGGCGAACGACTCGATGAGTGCATGCCAAGCATATTGGACTTGTTCTTCGGTTGCGTGATCAAGTATCGATTTCCATTCTTTCTCTTCCTCGCTGATCGGAACTTTGAACGAATCAGTCTCGCTCAGCGGAGAGTCCATCACGTAAATTTGATCATAACTCATTGCCAACAAGCTCGTCTCATGTTGTTCATCAGTACCGAAGTTCGCGTAATGAACGGAAATGGCCCGAAAATGGCCGCTGTCTTCACAGCGAACACTCTTTTGCGCATACAACTCACCAGCGTTTTCACGCTGCTCGGCAAGACGGTCAATCAGTTTTCCGTCTTCGTACAACAAAGAAAAATCTTGTCTGAACGTTGCTTTGCCATTCAGTTCCGAGCGCAAGGTCCAGTTTATCGTATATTCGTCTGGATCGACTTGCTTCCCTTTATGCAATTCCGTCTCGGCGCGGCGAAACGGATGGTTTTCATTTGTCGGCAAATAGACGATTGGAGAATGCGATGCTGTCTTCTCGACAGAAACGTAAAATGCGGCAAAGCAGGCGCTGATAAGCGCCGCCAGTACTATCAAACCCGCCCGCTTCATAGGAAACCTCCAAAGGACAACTTTTTCATCAATTTATGTGATTAATGTTAAAATATGAGGCGGGTGTTTATCTTTCAATTAAAGGAGAGACTCGGAAGAATGGGACATGTAGTAAATGACGACGAAATCGTCAAAGTGATCGATGAATTGGTCAACATCCCGAGCCCGACGGGGAACACATCGGAAATTATTAAGGTGATCGATGATCGGTTGCGACAATTCGGCGTTGCGACGAAAGTAACGCGCAAAGGGGCATTGCTGGCAACGTTGCAAGGCGAAGACGACACGCGGCATCGATTTGTTACTGCGCACGTAGATGCATTAGGGGCAATGGTGAAACAAATCAAAGAAAACGGGCGATTGACGTTGTCGCGCATCGGCGGTTTTCCGTGGAATCACGCGGAAGGAGAATATTGCACGATCGAAACTTCCGGGGGAAAACGGTATGGAGGAACGATCGTAATGCATCAAACCGCCGTACACGTTTACAAAGATGCGGGAGAAGCGAAACGAAACGATGAAAACATCGAAGTGAGGATCGATGAAAAAGTAAGAAACGCGAAGGATGTACGTAACCTTGGAATCGAGGTTGGTGACTTCGTATCGTTTGATCCGCGTTTTGAATCAACGGACAGCGGATTCGTCAAGTCAAGGCATTTGGATGATAAAGCGAGCGTCGCGATTCTTCTTGAGGTTGTACGGCAACTCGTCGAAAATAAAATCAAGTTGCCGTACACGACACATTTTTTGATTGCCAACAACGAAGAAATCGGATATGGGGCAAATTCGAATGTTTCGCCGGAAACGATTGAATATTTAGCGGTTGACATGGGAGCGATCGGCGATGGTCAAACAACCGATGAATTTACGGTTTCCATTTGCGCGAAAGATACGAGCGGCCCGTATCATTACGGGTTGAGAAAACATCTCGTGAAACTCGCCGAGAAGCATAACATCGGCTTTCAAGTGGACATTTATCCTTTTTACAATTCCGATGCTTCTGCGGCTGTCCGCGCCGGACATGACATCATTCACGGGCTCATCGGCCCGGGTGTAGATGCTTCGCATGCATACGAACGTACACATCGGGAGTCGCTCGTTTCTACAGGGGATTTGATTTATCATTATTTGCAATCGAAAATGATTTCTTGACTTATTCCATTCTCGAGGGCCGGGTTCCCTCGAGTTTTCTTTCTTTCATACTTTAATGCCTCCGTTACATATTTATATAGAAATGCCGTAATGGAGGTGGAAAGTGTGAGAATCACGATAAGAAGAGGGGACACGTTATGGTATGTGAGCCAACTGTTTAATGTCCCGCTGCAATTGTTGATCGATTCGAATCCTAACGTTAATCCGCAAAGTTTGGCCGTTGGAAAGGAAATCGACGTTCCCGGTTATATAACGGAATCTTACACGATCAAATCGGGGGATACGTTTTGGGAAATCGCGACACGCCGTCGGTTGTCGCTTGAAACGCTGTTGCGGGCCAACCCCCGGATGGACCCGCTTCGTTTACGTGTCGGAGAAACCATCCGAATCCCAGTCCGAGTCACGGATCTTGTCGTTAACTGGCGTACACAATATGACTATGAAACCCTTACACGGGATATCAATCGCTTGGTGGACATTTATCCATTTTTGCGGCGGAACCGGGCGGGGAACAGTGTTATGGGAAAAGAGATTGCGGAACTGAGAATCGGAAACGGTCCGAAAAATGTTCATTTCGATGGTTCGTTTCATGCGAATGAATGGACGACGACCCCGATGTTAATGAGGTTTGTCAACGAGTACTTGATCGCCTTAACGAATCGGGGTACGATCCGGGGTTTATACATGGCGCCGTTTTACAGTGAAACGAGTCTTTCAGTTGTACCGATGGTGAATCCGGATGGGGTGAATCTTGTTATCCACGGTTTGCCTGATCAAGAACCGTATCGCAGCCAGGTGTTGAGAATTAACAATGGCAGCACAGACTTTTCCGGATGGAAAGCCAATATCAACGGCGTTGATTTAAATGATCAATTCCCGGCTCGCTGGTACATAGAGGCGAGAAGGCGAGAACAGCAGCCATCCCCGGCCAATTATCCGGGAACGGCCCCGTTAACGGAACCAGAAGCGCAAGCGATCGCGCGATTGACGAGAGAAAGGAATTACAACCGGGTGCTCGCTTTTCACACGCAAGGGGAAGTGATATATTGGGGATTTCTCGGGTATGAGCCTCCGGAATCGCGAGTCCTCGTAAATGAATTTTCACGAGTCAGCGGCTACCGTGCCGTACGATATGTGGACAGTTACGCCGGGTACAAAGATTGGTTCATTCAAGAATGGCGACGTCCCGGATTTACGGTGGAAATGGGCACCGGCCCGAAACCGATCCCGCTCGGTCAATTTGCTGAAATCTATCAAGAAAACCTTGGAATTTTCTTGGCGAGCTTATATATGTAAAATAAAAACAGGCGGTCGAAATGCGTTCGACCGCCTGATTCTTTCGTTATTCGCCGCTGACCGCGCCGTTACCCCAAATCGAAGCGTAAATGCTCATTACCGAAAACCATCCGAATACGAGAAACGAAAGCAAAGCGTATCCGCCTCCGAACAGATTTCTTCGTTTGAATTCACGAACCGTGCCGAATAAAGCAAAAATCGTAATGACGAGAAAGATAAATCCGAGTGCCATATGTAGTCCTCCTTGCTGAAAATGAAAGTGATAAGTTCAGTTTAACCAAATCGTGCGTGATCTACCGTTATTTTATACTTTTTTTGCACGAATGTCGAGAATCTGTATCGTTTTTCCTGCCCGTGTGGCGTTTGGCTGCCGCATCGCTTAAAATGGAAAGGGGAAAGGAAATCGACGTCAAGGAGGCAGGATGATGAAGTGGACGAGATTCGAGCTCGGCCCCGTGCAAACGAACGCGTATGTGGTCACTAACGACAAGCGTGATGCCTTGATCCTTGATCCGGGTGCCGAAAGCGAAAAACTGTTTGATTATATCGAACGAAATGAATTCAATCCGTTGGCGGTATTGTTGACGCACGCTCATTTCGATCATATTGGGGCTTTGGAAGACGTCAGGCGCCGTTGGCAGATACCGGTCTATTTGCATAGCCGGGAAGCTGATTGGCTAGGCGATCCGGAGAAAAATGGTTCGGCGTATTTTCCGTTAGGGGAAGTAACTGCCGAAGCGGCAGACGAACTCATTCGCGACGAAGGGGAGTTGAAAATCGCCTCATTTCGCTTTGAGATTTTCGAGACACCGGGACATTCTCCGGGGAGCGTCTCCTATTACGATCGGGAACACGGCATCGTGTTTTCCGGTGATGCGTTGTTTGCTGGAAGCATCGGGCGAACGGACTTGTATGGCGGTGACCAACAAATGTTGTTGAAAAGCATCACGGAAAAATTACTAACTTTGCCGGATGATACGGTGGTTGCTTCAGGACACGGTCCGGAAACGACCATTGGAAAGGAAAAACGGATGAATCCGTTTTTGTAAACGACGGGAGGGGGCGCGCTTGAAAAAGCTCGTCGAACAACTCATTCGAAGCTCACCAGAGCATCGAATCGACATGGCTCGTTACATGGAGACGGTTTTGTATCACGAAACGGAAGGTTATTATCGAAAAACAGGTGAAAAAATCGGGAGACAGGGTGATTTTTATACAAGCGCTTCCATGCATCCCGTCTTTGGCAAAGTGCTCGCGGAATGTTTTATCGAATGGTGCAGCCGGTTTCAGATCCAACCGTCGATCTGCGAACTTGGTGCAGGCGGCGGAACGCTGGCGGCATCCGTGATTGAACATTGGCAGGCAACGTCCAGAGAAACTTTTGCCGATTTACATTATTACGTAATCGAAGGAAGCCCGTATCACCGCGAGCTCATAAAAAAAAGAATACCTGGAGACGGACCGCTCGTCGTCTTTGACAGCCTCGAAGCTTTTGTCGCAAAGCACCGTGCGTTCGACGGGATTTTTTTATCCAATGAATTTTTTGATGCGCTGCCCGTGCGAGTGGTCGAAAATGACGGCGAAGCGCTGAAAGAGATTGCGGTGACGATCAACGAATACGGGAAATTGTGTGAAACAGTCGTTCCACTAACGGATCCAACGGTTGTCGATTGGATCGATCGATACGGGTATCTTCCGGAAAAAGGGCAAAGAATCGAAATTCCGATCGCGATGACGGAAGTGTTGGATCAAATCACCGCAAGTCTCAAGCGGGGACTCGTCCTTACATTCGATTACGGGTTCACGGAAAAAGAAGCGAAACACCCCTCGCGGCGCAGAGGAACATTGAGAGGATATTACCGGCACCAGCTGATTGGCGACGTGCTTGCCCATCCCGGAAACATGGATTTGACATTCCACGTGCCGCTTGACGCTTATCGGAAAATAATGTCCGATCGTGATATGATGTCCGTGTGGAGTGGAACCCAAAGGCAATTTTTATTGAAAAACGGGATTAGGTCTCACTTAAGACAACCGGAGGACACTGATCCTTTTTCTGACGCCCGCAAACAAAATCGTGCCGTTTTCAACCTGATTTCGGAAGCGGGAATGGGGCATGCGTTTTCGGTGCTTCTGCATAAGAAAAAGGAATAAAAAAAACCCGGGGCCACCGCCGCGGGTCGATGTAAAACGTTTATTGAGGGCTTCCGCCGGGGACCATGACGAACGTGGTCCAGTACGTGAAACCAATGAAAAACAAGGTCAAATACGCGCCAAAAATATACAGGTAAGTGCGTTCGGATAAATTTAAAAGTCCTAAACAATAAAAGATGACCGTTTGCCCGTAAAACAACAATGCGGCGTCAAACATTCCGCCAACGTTCAACATGATTGCGAAAACAAGCGTCCAAAATGCGAGAACGCGAAACATGCGCGGCATAGTGTTCCCTCCTTCATCACGATGTATATGTACGCCAATCTCATTGTCATTATATACGAGAGCAATTTCATTGTAAATGTTTTTACCCGTATGCGGCGCAACCTTTCGAAAAAGCCCGCCTCGAAGGCGGGCTTTTTCATAAAACAGCGCGGTTCGCGCTGGAACTGGGATGGCAGGATTCGAACCTACGCATAACGGAGTCAAAGTCCGGTGCCTTACCACTTGGCTACATCCCATCGAACCTACAATACGTAGTATGAACGCAGGTTTTGTAAAATATACGACGAAATGACAAATGACAGCAGGAAATTGTAAAACGATGGCGAAATAAACAATAGTCGGGAAGATGAAAAAAGGAAGGATGTGGTTCATGATTGAATGATGTTGAAGTAAAAAGCCGAAATCTGTTTGTCAATGCCGCTGCCCTTGGAGCCTCTGACATTCACTTTCATCCTCGCGCTAAGGACACCCTCGTCCGCTTAAGGTTGAATGCAAAACTTATCAATGTCGAACGTGTGCCGAACCGATTTTATGAGAAATGGATTTCTCACTTGAAATTTCTTGCCGGTATGGACATTGGCGAGAAACGAAAGCCGCAAAATGCTTCCCTCGATGTGCGAATCCTCGATAACTTCGTCAATCTTCGTCTCTCTACATTGCCCACTCCATATCACGAAAGCCTCGTGATTCGCCTCTTGCCGCAACAACAAACCCTTTCTTTGCATGAACTTGCCTTGTTCCCGCGATCGTATGACAAACTTATCTCATTGCTGTTTCCGCTTGAAGGTCTTGTGCTGCTCACTGGACCGACCGGATCTGGAAAAACAACTTTGCTGTATGCGTTACTTTCCGAGCTTGAACAGAAATATGCCCCGAAGGTGATCACGATCGAAGACCCGGTTGAGGTGAAGAATGACAATTATATTCAAATGGAAGTGAACGAAAAGGCGGGATTGACTTACGCAGAAGGTTTGAAAGCGATCCTTCGGCATGATCCGGACGTAATCATGATCGGTGAAATACGTCATGAGGAAACGGCGAAAATCGCGGTGCGTGCAGCAATGACCGGCCACCTCGTCCTGACTACGATGCATACAACCGATTCATGGGGAGCGGTTTATCGTCTGTTGGAGTTCGGCATCCCGCTGTCGTTTTTACAACAATCGTTGAACGCCGTCGTCGCTCAGCGGCTCGTATCTTTGTTATGCCCATTTTGCGGACCGAATTGCCACCCTTCTTGTTTTTCCCGCAGAAAACGGACGAGGCTTGGGGTGTATGAAATTTTATCGGGACATCCGTTGAAACAATGGGTCTCTTCCTTGACGAACGGAGATCAGTCACCCGCGCGTCCGAAAATCACATCGCTTCGCGATGAAATCAAAAAGGGGGTCGCTTACGGTTTTCTTGCTGAACAAGTACTTTCTGAAACGAAGACGGTGGACGTATCATGGCAAGGCTGAATTTTTGCAGCGGCTCGGCAAGTTGTTGGAACAAGGCTACACATTGTCCGAAGGGATCACATTTTTGACCTACCATCAACCGGAACACGTTCGCTCCATTTTGGCTGAAGTTGCGCAACAGTTGAAACAAGGGGAGTCGTTCCATGAAGTGCTGGAGGACAATGGTTTTCCGAAAGACGTTCTTGGGTATTTGTTTTTTTCCGAACAATACGGGGACTTGGCTTTCGCTTTAAAGGAAAGCGGCACACTAATGATCCGCCGGTGCGAAACGAAGAAGCGGTTTTTCCGTCTTGTCCGCTATCCGCTGTTTTTACTATGGATGGTCGGCCTGCTTATTGTGTTCATGATGCAATTTTTGTTCCCGCAATTCGATTCGATTTACGGTTCCCTTGACGTCGAACTTCCATGGCTTACCCGCTCGTTTTTATCGTTCATCCATACGCTCCCGACCTTACTCATCTTCGCATGTCTCCTCGCTTGTTTTTTACTTCTTTATTATTGGACGCATTTCCGCAAGTTACACCCGCATGCCCAACTGACTTTTCTCGGCCGCGTACCGTTATTGAAACAGTGGATTCCGCTCGTTGTCTCACAATACTTTTGCGTGCAGCTCGGTCATCTGCTCAAGGGAGGATTGTCGATTTATGAAGCGTTGTCAGTGTTTGAAAACCAACACCATCTTCTTTTCTTTCAACAAGAAGCGACGAACATGAAAGCCTCCTTGCGTGACGGTCAAGAATTGAAGGACGTTTTACGAAAAAACCGTTTTTATGTGCCGGAGCTATCCCAGATCATTGCATTTGGGCAGCGGAACGGCGACTTGCCTCGCGAACTGTTTGCGTACGGCCGACTGTTGATGACTTTGATCGAAACGCGAATGGCGCGGGCGATGGGCGTGTTGCAGCCGCTGTTGTTTGCCGGTGTCGGTATTGTCGTACTTGTCATGTACGTATCGATTTTGCTGCCGATCTTTCATTTGCTCGACGCGATGTAATTAAAGGAGGGATCTAAGAGTGTTAAAGAACGAACAGGGATTTACATTGATTGAAATGATGATCGTTTTGATGATCATCTCGGTATTGCTGATGATCGCGATTCCGAACATGGTGAAAAGCAACAATGTTGTAAAAGAAAAGACATGCGAATCGACAATTCATTTGCTGCAGAGTGAAGTAGAGACGTACGCGGTCGAACATGGCGGGACTATGCCGAATTCATTGACGGCATTAAAAGAGGAAGGTTATGTGGACAAGGTGCGTTGTCCTGATGCGGAATTGCGGCTCGTGGACGGACGGGTGATGCGTGATGTAGATGCTTCGCAATAAAGAGCTATCCCGTGAGAACGGATTTACGATGGTGGAAATGCTCATCGTCTTGTTCGTGATCGTTTCGGTCACTTCGATCGTTCACGCTTCGTTCCGCACTTTCCATGCCTCACGCGAAACAGCGTACGAGCTTCATCAGATCGTGCAAGATCTTTACTTGGCTCAGGAAACGGCGATAGCTCGCGGGGAATCCGTACATTTCGTGATTCACCGGCGGGAACATGAATACGCTTTGACGGCACGGGACGAAACCGTCCTTTTCGAGAGAAGCTATGATGCTCACCTCGAAGTGACGAGCAACTTCGGTTACACGATTACCTTTCACGGCGACGGAAACATCGCCAGATTCGGAACGTTGAAGATCGCCGCTGGCGGAAACCGTTACAAAATCGTTTTCCACATCGGAAAAGGGAGATTTTATGTTGAAAAAGGGTAATGGATTTTCCCTTGTCGAGACGATGGCAGCATTGTTTGTATTGACGATCGTCGTTGCTGGAACAATTCC
This sequence comes from Bacillales bacterium, assembly GCA_035700025.1. Taxonomy (NCBI): domain Bacteria; kingdom Bacillati; phylum Bacillota; class Bacilli; order Caryophanales; species Caryophanales bacterium. The sequence goes on from DASSOY010000048.1 coordinate 227,310, forward strand.
GGTGGTCACCAAGCTGTATGAAGAGCGGGCGGCGGCGCATGAAAAAGCGAGAGCGTTAAATCTATTGGAAAATGAGCTGCATCGCTGGCTGTTGATCGGAAAAATCAAGAAGCATCACGACATTAAAAGGGGTTCCGTGATGTATCATGTTCACTCGAACGGCATCGATAACGGCAACGCTCTTACGGTTTGCATCCGTTGGAAAGCAAGCAATGAAAGAAGGTATGAATCATGCGGATCGGCAAAAATGAATCCGGCTTTACGCTCGTTGAATCGATGATCGCCTTGGCGGCTTTAACGCTCATCCTCGGCCTATTTCCGCTCGTATTGAAAGCGGTAGACCTTCCGGCGGCAAATGATTCCATGAACGAGTGGGAAACGGTCTTGTTTTTTCAACAAGTGAAAACGGAGATTCTTACGGCCGATGCGATCGCCATCGGCGGCAAACGGCTCGATTTGCGCATGCGGGACGGGACGGTCGTCGGCTACGTATTCAAAAACGGGAAGCTGGTGCGAAAAGTGAACGGACGCGGGAGCGTTTGGCTGCTTCAACACGTGCGGGACGTGCGGTTTGCGAGAGTTGGCAAAGGGGTTTCGATCGTCGTTGAAGGGACGAAAGGGAGGAAAGTGAGTCATGTCTTTTTGTCTTACGCATCTCAGGCGAAGTGAGAAAGGCTTTGTGTTGCCGTTGACGATGGTTGTCGCACTGCTTTTGACCGGTTACGCCTTGTTTCAATGGCACATGTACGATGCAGACAAACGCTTCTTGCGCGAAAAGGAAAATTCCTTGCGGCTTTCGTTGTTAATCGAAAGCGGAATCGCCGACTTCGCGGCCGCAGTTGAAAGAAATCACGATCATCTGCAGTTCACCTATAAAACGGGAAGTGTGAGCATGAAGATTGAGAACAGGGGTGACACGAGCCGCGTAACCTTGCGCGCCGAAACGAAGAAAGGGGAAAGCCGAACGATTCGTTTCCAATATGATAAAATAAACGACAAAATCATGGCGTGGAAGGGGATCGAGGGTGAATGAATCCGGTCTATTTAACAGGTTTCATGGGAAGCGGCAAAACAACGGTCGGAAAAGCGCTCGCAGCCGAACTCGGCCTACCGGTCGTCGATACGGACACTTACATTGAAAAGATGACCGGTCGACGAATCAAGGAAATATTTGCTGAACAAGGGGAAACGGGCTTTCGCCGGTTGGAAACGCAGGCATTGAAGGCGGTGACGAAGGAAAATACGGTCATAACGACAGGGGGAGGCATCGTATTAAGCAGGGAAAACCGCGAATTCATGAAAAAAAGGGGGACGGTTGTCCATTTGCGTTGTACGGCGGAGGAAATCATGAGGCGGTTGGCGAACGATCAAGACCGGCCGTTGCTGCGTGGAAAAGACATGGAGAGTGTTCAACGGATGTATGCGGACAGGCTGCCGCTGTACGAACAATGTGATTTGGAAATCGACACGACCGGTGCATCGGTGGAGACGATTGTTCGCCGATGTTGCGCGCGCTTGATTACGCGAAGCGAATAAGGGCCATACTAGGAACAAATCATGAGATACGGCAGGTGAGCAGCATGTCATCCGATGATTTGGTCCGGTACATTACCGAGCAAATGATGAAACATTACAAGCAGCCGAAAACGGAACGAAAACAGCGCCGTGCGCAAAAAAAGACGGCTCGGCCGCCGTTTGCCAACCGCTGGTTCGGCTTGTTGCCGTATGCGGTCGCTTTCTTTCTCAGAAGGTTTCGCAGGAGTTGATTCCTGGCGAAACCTTTTTTCATTGCATGCGTCTTTTCGTTAAATACACAAGTCCGGCGTTGATTAAAGAGATGTCCACTTTCGGCTCGTATTGGTTTTTTAACGCCTGTTGTTCTTTTTCGTACCATTCTCGTTCTTCATCGTCTTCGTTTCGAGTTTCGTAAAATTCCTTCAACAGAGCAAAGTCTTCTGCCCAACGGCGGCGCGCTTCTTCCGCCCAGTCATCGTTTTCTGCGGCGATCATCGATTGGATTTTCTGTTCCACCCGTTTCAACCCGCTGTTCGGTTTGATGATCGGTGAAATCGTAAAGCAATAATCGGGGATTTTTGGCGTTAGTGAAACGGCATCAAGCCGTTCTTGCATCGATTCGAGCAACTGCCCGTTTATGAGATGAAGGCCGTAGGATTCGAGACGATCCTTTTTTCGGTCGCATTGGTAGGAAATTTTTAAGTTCAATAACAGCCACGGGTCAAGGGGAACGGAGCGGTGCTCGCCGGTTTCCACCTGTTCATACAAGCGAACGAATGAACCGAGCTGTTTGGCGGTCCGAAAGATTTGATGAAGGCGGGGCGAACCGAAATGGATGAATTCGCCTTTTTCCGCTTTTGCACGTTCCGGGTCGGTGATCAGCCGCAAGGAAAGCGGCTCGCCGTCCATCCCCGTATTTTCGACGTACTTCCAATAAAACGGACGATTCATTAATCGTTTATCCATATCGACGGTCAACTGCACGTTCAACGATTTTCCGTCGTTCTCCAATAGTTCGCAACCGCTCGCGCGAAAGAACTTTTCTAAATAGTCATGGATGTCACGCTGTTCCATCGGAACGATTCTCCTTTCTCATGGTTTGCTCGAATTCGATCAGTGACGTCAAATTGTTCATTTTCACTTTGATTTCTCCATCGCTTTCGGAATGCGCGAGGATTTCCTTCACGTGCTCGTCAATATTTTTTAAATCGAGTTTGGTTAAAATCTCGTCAATCTCGCCGACGACGTTTTCGAACAGTTGAATTTTTTCATACAACAAGTTCAAGATATGTTCTTCGATCGTGTTTTCGGTCGCGAAATTGTAAATTGTTACGTCACGCTCCTGGCCGATCCGGTGAATCCGTCCGATTCTTTGCTCGATTCGCATCGGGTTCCACGGGAGATCGTAATTGATGATATGCCGGCAAAACTGCAAGTTGATCCCTTCACCGCCGGCTTCAGTAGCGATCAGCACTTGTGCTTGATTTTTGAACAGTTGTTTCATCCAATCTTTTTTGCTTCGTTTAAACCCGCCTCGGAATGGAACCGCTGAGATCCCGTGCTGTTTCAAAAACCATTGCAAATAAAGCTGGGTTGCTCGATATTCCGTGAACAAGATGACTTTGTCGTCAATTTCTTTGATCAGCTCGACGGCTTTTTCCGCCTTTGAATTAACTTTGACCGCTTCTACTTTGGCCGCCATTTGTTCGATCACTTGTTTCGCTTCGTCGGGAAAGTCGTCACGGCGGTACATTTTTTGCAAAGTTAACAATGCGGCTTCCCGGCTCGAACAAATTTCTCTTTGCAGCGTCAGCATTGAAAATGCATGAATCGCAGCCGCTCCCCCTAAGTCGCGAAAGGCGAATACGGAATCGTACAATTCGCGTTCCTGCTCGTTCAGCGTAATTTTCACTGATTTCACAATTCGTTTCGGCCACGGCAATCCCGTGTCGCCGCGACGATTGCGAATCATCACTTTGTCAACAAGCTTCCGAAGTTTTTCTTCGTTCTTTAAGTTTCGCCCGCCAGCCGCAAAGTTTTCTTCAAACGATTCGGAGCTGCCAAGGTGACCGGGTTTGAGCAAAGAAATCAAATGAAAGATTTCTTCCGGCTTGTTTTGCACGGGGGTTGCGGTGACAAGCAAACAAAACCGCTTTTGCAGCGAGCGGACAAACGCATAATTTTTCGTGTTTCGGTTTTTCAATTTATGGGCTTCATCGATGACAATAATGTCGTAGTTTTGTTCGCGGATGAGATCGCAGTGCGGCTTGCGTTTTGCCGTATCAAGTGATGACACGACGACGTCGCAGTGCTTCCAAACATACGATTTTTTTTGCGGGACGGCTGGAATGAGAAATTTGTCGTTCAATTCTTCGGTCCATTGCGACACAAGAGAGGCAGGCGTAAGGATCAATACTTTGGTTGCCAATCCGCGAATCATGTATTCTTTAATGATCAATCCGGCTTCAATCGTTTTCCCGAGCCCCACTTCGTCGGCGAGAATGGCTTTTCCATTCATTTTCTCGATGGCCGTTCTTGCTGTTTCCAGTTGATGCGGCAATAGTTCCAAGTCCGGCAAATGGTTCGGGGCTTGCAACCCGGAAAATTCGGGAATCGCCAGTTGGTTCTCCGCGGCCCATGCCAATTTGGCCATACGCGGGTCGGCCCACGGACCGTCTTCATCGATCTTGCGCAAGAAGTCGTCATGCCAGGAATCGTCAACATTTATATGAACGTTCAAAGAGATCGCTCCTTTCCGAAATCATTTGCCAAGGTGCCCAGAGCAATGGTAGGATAATATTAAGTAGTATGAGTAAAGGCTCGCACATTTATGAACACAGCTGAACATTCGCGAATGACAATGGGGGGAGAGTCCCGACGGACGCAAATGTGGTCTGGACGGGCGCCGAAGGAGCAAGCGGCATGTGAATCTCTCAGGCAAACAGACCTTCATTGGACGCACCTCTGAAAGCATCCGTTCATGACAGAGGAACACTTACGTGTTTCTTCTGTCTTTTTTTAATATGAGAGAATTGGGAGGGGACAGAATGAAGAAAACACCGTTATATGACGTGTATGAGAAGCATGGAGCGAAAATCGTCGATTTTCATGGGTGGGCGATGCCTGTGCAATTTTCAAAAATTCAAGAAGAACATGAAGCCGTTCGTACGAGAGCGGGACTGTTTGACGTCTCACATATGGGGGAAGTCACGGTAAGCGGTGAAGATGCATTGGACTTCTTGCAGCATTTGGTAACGAATGACGTTTCAAAGCTGAACCCGGGTAGAGCTCAATATTCGGCGATGTGTTATGAGGACGGCGGTACGGTGGATGATTTGATCGTCTATCAAAAAGACGAGAACGACTATTTACTCGTCATCAACTCGGCGAACAGCGACAGCGATTTTCAGTGGATCCAATCTCATGTGAAAGGCAACGTCGAAGTTCGCAATATTTCGGATCAAGTCGCACAACTTGCGATTCAAGGTCCGAAAGCGGAGCAAGTATTGCAAACGTTGACCGATACCGATTTAAGTGAGATCAAGTTTTTCCGTTTCCGTGACGGTGTGCGAATCGATGGGATTGCCGCACTTGTTTCGCGTACCGGGTATACCGGGGAGGACGGATTTGAAATTTATTGCGATTCCGGTGATGCAGCAGCCCTGTGGGAAGCGATCATGAAAGCCGGCGAATCGGTGAATCTTTTGCCGTGCGGGCTCGGTGCCCGCGATACACTTCGATTTGAAGCAAAATTGCCGCTGTACGGGCAAGAATTGTCGGCAGACATTACGCCGATTGAGGCCGGAATCGGGTTTGCTGTCAAGACAGACAAAGCGGAAGATTTCATCGGAAAAGAAGTATTGAAAAGGCAAAAAGAAGAAGGCGCGCCGCGTAAGCTCGTCGGGCTTGAGATGATCGAGAAAGGCATCCCGCGCACCGGATACGAAGTGTTCAGCGGCGGGGAAAAAATCGGAGAAGTGACAACAGGAACGCAATCGCCGACGTTGAAAAAGAACGTTGGATTGGCGCTCGTGAATCGTGAATTTGCCGCGCTCGACACAGAAGTAGATGTGCAAGTCCGCAAAAAACGTTTGCGTGCAAAAGTAGTGCCAACACCTTTTTATAAACGTTAGGGCAAAGGGGAGAGAACGGATGAGTAAATTTCGTTATTTGCCGATGACCGAGCAAGATGAAAAAGAAATGCTCGACACAATCGGAATATCAGCGGCGGCAGAACTGTTTTCGGACATTCCCGAAAACGTGCGGTTTCGCGGCAAGCTTGATGTGGAGGAAGCGTTAGCGGAGCCGAAACTGATGAGGTTCATGTCGAGCCTCGCCGGTAAAAACGCCAATACCGAGGAATACGTTTCCTTTCTCGGCGCAGGCGTGTACGACCATTATATTCCATCGATCGTCGATCACGTCATTTCGCGGTCGGAATTTTATACGGCCTATACGCCTTACCAGCCAGAAATTTCGCAAGGCGAACTGCAAGCGATCTTTGAATTCCAGACGATGATTTGCGAGCTGACCGGGATGGATGTCGCCAATTCTTCGATGTATGACGGCCACACCGCGCTTTCCGAAGCGGCAATCTTAAGTGTCGGCACGACGCGGAAAACGAAAATTGTTGTTTCCGAAACCGTTCATCCGCAAGCGCGTGACGTATTGCATACGTATGCAAAAGGCCAAAACCTCGAAGTCATTGAAGTGCCTATGGCAAACGGGATCACTGACCTCGACGCGTTGGAAAAAGTTGTTGACGACGACACCGCTTGCGTCATTACGCAATACCCGAACTTTTACGGTCAAATTGAGCCGTTGAAAGCGCTCGAAGCGGTCACACACGGGACGAAAAAGGCAATGTTCGTCGTCTCCAGCAACCCGCTTTCGCTCGGCGTGCTCACGCCTCCGGGCCATTTCGGTGCGGACATCGTTGTCGGCGACACGCAGCCGTTCGGCATTCCTGAATCGTTCGGCGGCCCCCACTGCGGGTATTTCGCAACGAAGAAGAAGCATACGCGCCGCGTACCGGGACGACTCGTCGGGCAAACGACCGATGAGCGCGGAGAACGCGGGTTCGTCATGACGCTGCAAACGCGCGAGCAGCACATTCGCCGCGACAAAGCGACTTCGAACATTTGCTCGAACCAGGCGCTGAACGCTTTAGCTTCTTCGGTGGCGATGAGTGCGCTTGGGAAGCAAGGTGTGAAGGAAATGGCGTACCAAAACATTCAAAAAGCGCAGTATGCGAAAAATGCGTTAGCGGAAAAAGGCATTGCTGTCGTGTATGACGGACCGTTTTTTAACGAACTTGTCGTTAAATTGCCGATTCCGGCCAAGGAGGCAAACCGCCATTTGCTTGCCGAAGGCATCATCGGAGGCTATGATCTCGGACGAGTCGCTCGTGAACGAAGCCATGAAATGCTGTTGGCCTTTACGGAAGTGCGGACGAAAGAAGAGATCGATCAATTGGTCGACGCATTGGGGGGATTGAAATGACCGTTCAAAATGAAACGGAAATGCGGGAACAGACGGAAATCAAAGATCAGCCGTTGATTTTTGAATACAGCCGTGACGGAAGAATCGGATTCAGTTTGCCTGAGCTTGATGTGCCGGAGGAAGATCTGGCTTCAGTCCTTCCGGCGGAATATCTCCGAACAGAAGAACCGAAGCTTCCGGAAGTTTCCGAACTGCAAATCATGCGTCATTATACAGCATTGTCGAATCGGAACTATGGTGTCGATTCCGGCTTTTACCCGCTCGGTTCGTGCACGATGAAATACAATCCGAAAATCAATGAAAATATCGCCCGCCTGCCCGGTTTTGCTCACATTCATCCGGAACAAGATGAGGAGACGGTGCAAGGGGCATTGGAAATGATGTACCGGTTGCAAACGAATCTTGAAAAAATTACCGGGATGGACACGGTTACATTGCAGCCTGCTGCAGGGGCGCACGGTGAATGGACCGGTTTGATGATGATTCGCGCTTACCATGAAGCGAACGGCGATTACAACCGGACGAAGGTCATCGTTCCGGATTCGGCCCACGGAACGAATCCGGCCTCGGCGACGGTTGCCGGTTTTGAAGCGATTACCGTGAAGTCGAACGAAAAAGGGAGCGTTGACGTGGAAGATTTGAGGCGGGTCGTTGGCGACGACACGGCGGCGTTGATGTTGACGAACCCGAACACACTCGGGTTGTTCGAGGAAGACATACTCGAAGTGGCGGAAATCATTCACGAGGCCGGAGGAAAGCTGTATTACGACGGGGCGAACATGAACGCAATCATGGGTGTGACCCGTCCCGGCGACATGGGTTTCGACGTTGTTCACTTGAATTTGCATAAAACGTTTACCGGTCCGCACGGCGGCGGCGGCCCCGGTTCCGGCCCTGTCGGCGTGAAGTCGGATCTCGTCCCATTTTTGCCGAAACCGGTACTCGTGAAGGCCGATGAAAGCTATCATCTCGATTACGACCGCCCGCAATCGATCGGTCGCGTAAAGCCGTATTTCGGTAACTTCGGTATCAACGTGCGTGCGTACACGTACATCCGTACGATGGGCGAAGAAGGGTTGCGCAAAGTTTCCGAATACGCAGTGTTGAACGCCAACTATATGATGCGCCGTCTTGAGCCGTATTTTGACTTGCCTTTTGCCCGTCATTGCAAACATGAATTTGTCTTGTCCGGCAAACGCCAGAAGAAGCTCGGGGTACGTACACTCGACATGGCGAAACGGCTGCTTGATTTCGGCTTTCATCCGCCGACGATTTATTTCCCGACGATCGTCGATGAATGCATGATGATCGAGCCGACGGAGACGGAGTCGAAAGAAACTCTTGATTCGTTCATTGACGCGATGATTCAAATCGCGGAGGAAGTTGAAAACCACCCTGAAATCGTCCAAGAAGCCCCTCATCACACGAAAGTGAGCCGTCTTGACGAAACGAGCGCCGCGCGGAATCCGATTTTGCGCTATGAAGCGTAATGATCGTTTGCATGAAAAAAGTGACCCCCGAATCTTCATCCTTTTTCGGAGGTCACTTTACTTTTATCCTTTTTTCACTTTGCCGCTCCATTTTTTGAATCCGCCTTTCAACTGATACAGGTCGGTATAGCCCTTCTTTTTCAAAAATGCGGCCGTCCTCGCGCTGCGTACGCCGTTTTGATCGTACAAATAAACCGGCTTGTCTTTGCGAAGTTCCTTGTAGCGCATGCGAAGTTGAGACATCGGCAAGTTTCTGGCGCCGAGAATGTGTCCGTTCTTAAATTCGTCCGGTTCCCGCACGTCGATGAGCTGCGACTTCCGGTACCCTTGTTTGAACGCTTCTTCTTCCAATGTCGTTAAATATTTTTTTTGCATGAGTTGCCTGACGATGAAGTAGGCCAATAAAGCCGCCAACACTCCGAGAACAAAATACATCCGTTCCACCCCTAACTTGTCTGCTAGTATCGATTATAAAAGCGCAGCAGAGAAGAATCAATCATTCTTCTCTCATCCTTAGCAAATGATTGAATGCAACTGTTAAATTTGTCGAAAAAACGTCGGTTGCGGCATCATTTCTCACGTTTTCATTGAAAAACGAAGGATATCGCCCGTTTTTATAGTTGACAACCATACGAATGTTTGCTCGAATATACAATATATAGTGTTATTTTTTGTAGACAGCACACAATATATTGTGATATGATCGGATCAACGACGTACATATCAAATTCGTCAAAGAGGGAGGAGATTCATGTGGAAACGACTCTTGCTTCGGGGCAAATCGACATTGCTCAACTAAACAAGGACATTGAGGAATTTCCGCAAGTGCACCCCGTCACCGAGGACATGCACATTACACATAAAGGGGTTTCGCGGCTCGTCATGCTGGACCGCTATTCATTCAAGGATACGGAAAAACGGACGTTGAAGGCCGGCGATTTTGTCGTGCTTACTGTGAAGGAGGATCCGAAATTTCCGGCGCGTGGTCTCGGATTCGTAAAGGAAATCCATTGGGAGCAGAGCCAGGCAAAGATTCAAGTGCTCGAGGAATATCGTCATGCGATCGACAATCCGCAGGAAGCGGCAAGCGGGGTTGTGACGAGAGGTCTTGATGTGATCGACAAACCGTTGGAAGTGTATTATGAGCAAGTCGCGAAACGGAATGCGACCGGTTTGGCTTCCGTTGAAACGACCGAGGAAAAGCGGCGTCAAGCATATGATCACTTTTATCACGAGTTGTCGACGATGAACTTCGTGCCTGCTGGAAGAGTGTTGTACGGCGCGGGTTCCGGCACGCAAGTTACGTATTTCAACTGCTACGTCATGCCGTTTGTGCAAGATTCCCGCGAAGGCATATCCGAGCACCGGAAAAAGGTGATGGAGATCATGAGCCGAGGCGGCGGCGTCGGAACGAACGGTTCCACGCTTCGCCCGAAAAATACGTTGGCGCGCGGCGTCAACGGGAAATCTTCCGGCTCGGTTTCCTGGCTCGATGACA